>NZ_JAUBTU010000012.1:0-89519 GCF_036705085.1 Microcoleus sp. B6-A1 | reverse complement strand
TCAGTAGCGAATTGCTGCTGCAAAGAAGCGATCGAACTTTCGCGTTCACTCAACTGCTGCTGTAAACTTTCGTAACTTGACTTCGCTACTGTTTCGGCTAATTGGCTTTCGAGATTTTGCTTTTCAGTAGCGAATTGCTGCTGCAAAGAAGCGATCGAACTTTCGCGTTCACTCAACTGCTGCTGTAAACTTTCGTAACTCGACTTCGCTACTGTTTCGGCTAATTGGCTTTCGAGATTTTGCTTTTCGGTAGCTAATTGCTGCTGCAAAGAAGCGATCGAACTTTCGCGTTCACTCAACTGCTGCTGTAAACTTTCGTAACTTTCTTGCAGCGGATTAGCCTTTACACTCACCGAGTCCGATAGAGTTTCTGCCGTTACAGCGTCATTAAACTCGCTTTCTTCGGCTGTTTCCCCTTGCAAGTGGGCTGCCTCTACCTCCGTTTCTTCACCTTTTTTCCAAGTGACAGTAACTTCCGTCTTGTCCTTAGAAATATCCAGAGCGCCTTGTGCCAAGCGTTCTAGGAGTTCCGACCTTGATATTCCGAGCTTGCGAGCGATCACGTTTAATCGATCGGCACTAGAAGAAGTCAGCGAAAGTCCGACTTTGACTTTACTTTCTGAATTGGAACTAACTACATTGCGATTTTTTTTGACCATTGGCATTTTCCTCATGCCAACCTACACTAATAAGTGTAGTGGCTGAAGCTTCTATTAAAATTAATTCTTGTTACTTACCAATTGTGCCAGCTTCTGTTCCCAATTTAACAAAAATCCGTGAATATACTCTTCGATCCATTCCTCGCCGTAAAACCGCTTAAACATTCCCTCGCCCGGTTTTTTTCGCCACGATACGGCCGATAGCACAGTTGAGCTTGTAAGCCCTGGTTTTAAAGGGAAGCTTCCAAAGTCGCACCTGCAACCCGATGATCTCGATCTTTGGCCAAATAGCTCACAGCAGCGCGAGCTTGAGGATTGTCAAATTTGCTCAGCGCGCGAGCAACTCGCAGCCGAATGCCCCAGTAATCTGAACTTACTAGAGGTAATAATTGCTGCAATGCCTCTTCTTGCTTCTGGGTATTTGCCAGCACACCAAATCCGTCAATTGCTGCTTCCTGAACTGGTACATCTTCGCCGCCAAGACCGATCGCACAAATTTCAAATACTGCATCAGGACACTGCATTTCGTACAGCGGAGCCATAATGCTGCGGCGGACGAGCCAATTGTCATCGCGGCGAAAAGCTTCCACTAAATGAGAAATTGCCTCGGTTCCGAACCTTGACAAAGAGTTAGCGGCTTCGGCGCGCACGTTCGGATCGCGATCGAACTGCATCATTTTTAACAGCGCCGCAAAAGCTTCCGCAGTTTGAATCTGCCGCAATCCCATCGCCACGAACGATCGCACCATAAACTCGCGATCGTCCACTTTGCTCAGCAACATC
Organism: Microcoleus sp. B6-A1; assembly: GCF_036705085.1. Lineage (NCBI taxonomy): Bacteria > Bacillati > Cyanobacteriota > Cyanophyceae > Oscillatoriales > Microcoleaceae > Microcoleus > Microcoleus sp. B6-A1. Next base: position 88,077 of record NZ_JAUBTU010000012.1, on the reverse strand, counting down.
GGCAGCGCCACCGCAGAATCGCACTTTCTCAGAGCCGTTACCCCCCGCAGCCTCTCTTGAGAATCCGAACTTTGCAGCGCTGCTTGGATTTCGTTAATTTTCATAAGCCAATTATAAATTTTTATTACGTTTCTTTACAATTTTAGCAATTATTCCCGGATTTGGGGCAGATTTAAAAAAACTTCACTGCTGAATCAGAATTTTTGTGGGTATTTAAGCGAGCTTTTGTATTAGTAATTAAGGCAATCAGTACCCTATTTATTTGAGTATGCGGAGCCATCATTTATTTTTTTAAATATGTTTTAACAGCCAATTTTATACAACCAGCGGCTTGGGCGCAGTGCAGAATAAAATCAATCATTTTTGATCCCAATCTTCAGAGAAAAAAGCGCAATTTAAAACCCTAATTATCCCGCGCATAAAATCCTAAATGATTAGGAATTGGACGTTGCTGCATGGGGATTTTATTCTGAATCGGAGCATTCAACAGTTTCGCTCCTGACGGCGATGCTACTGCAAAAGTTACCGATCCGCCGCCATCTAAATTTAGCACTGTCTCGGCTCCCAACTGCATCGAAATATCAGTTATTTCGCTCAATTTCAGCCCTTCACTGTAAAGCCTCTGCTTGCCGTCTACCAGAATTAACCACAACTTGTCGCCTGTTTTGTCGATCGCCACGACGGCACGGGGATAGGGTTTATCCTGTGTGCGTTCTTTCTGGCTTTGTGCTACGGGTTTGCCATTTTTAACCAGCAAAGTATCTCCGGCAACTGCATAGGCTGTTCCCGCAGGGCAAGTGCCATTTTCGATTATTTGAGCGCGGTTTTTGGCATCAAAACAAAGGGCGGGAAAGTCTGGATTTGGTTGAGAATAAGCTTGACTTTTGGCAATGGCGTGTCCGACATTATTTACTCGATCGCCACTGCGGGGATAGTAATCCCAAGGTGCTTCCTCGATGCAGGGATAAAAAAAATTGCCGTTGACTGCTAATTGCAATTTAAATTCTTTCAGGAATTCAGTAGCCGTGCGGGCATTGGTTTCTGTTAAATCGGGTGTTGGGTTTCCGGGAGTGACAAAAATTCCTATTCCCGGCGCTTTTAGGTCGATGCTAACAATGTGAATTAGGGTGGGACGCGGATTAGTCCGAAATTCCCTGCGGTAGGCTATTCCCTGAAAGAGCGATCGGGCTTCGTTTGTTTGTTGGGGACGCAAAAAGTAGGGAATATTGTAGAGTAGTATTGGTGCGAGCAATATTCCCACACCGAGAATATGCCAAATTTGTTTGATCGTGGGCCGATAAGTCATACCATTTTAGATTGGAGATTGGGGACGGAAACACTGACAGATTTATATATTTTCCAGCATCCTATACTAATATGAAGTATTCGGATTCCAATAATTTTAGCAATCAAATTTTACGAAATCGATCGTTCCAAGGACAAGTTCTTAACGGTGCTGATTTCAGCGGTGCGGATGTTCGAGGCTGCAATTTTAGAAATGCTCAGTTAGCGGGTGCGAATTTTCTCGGTGCGAAAATCGGGCTTTCTCGGCGACAGATAGCTGTTTTGACTGCAGGGGCGATCGCGATTTGTTTGGTTGTGGGCGATGTTCTGACTCGACTGATTTTGGGAACTCAAGGACAAGTACCGGGCTCTGGCAGTTGGCCTTTTGTTCTGTTGCTGTACGGGGTTTTGAGCGCTGCTGGTTTCGCTTCGGCGATCGCCAGCAAACAGCCACAAACCTCAGCGGGTAGATTGGCACGAACAATTTCTGCTATTCTATCAGGAGCTTTGTTGGGATTTTTCTATGCTGGCACTGCAACTAATAATAATTCCCAGGCTGCTCTTGCTGGAATGTCGATCGGTGGGGTGTTAATGTTTTTGCTGAATTCCCGGATTCGTAGCCAATTTGCACAGGTGGCGATCGCATCGGCTGGAAGTGTGGCGACTTACGCGGCGGCTTTTTTGTTCAGTGCAACGGCGAGCGCTTTTCTGAGCACTCATAAACTGTTTTGGGGTATGTGTTTCGGTTTGCTGTCGCTGCTGTATCTTTGGTTTGCGTTTGTGTCTTTATCGGCTATTGTTCGAGAGATTGGAAATGCTGAGGGTACTTCGTTCAGAGGGGCAAATCTCGCTGAGGCTAAGTTCGATATAAATTACCTCAATCTAAAATCTAAAATTTAAAATCTAAAATTCCCTGACTGATATTCAAACAGCAATTGAGCCAGCAGAAAGCGACGCTTTGCTGCAAACGGTGAGGGAGCAAATGGCCGTCGAAAATTTGAATCCCAACGACAGCGAACTGCTCAAAAAGATGGTCGAATGTATGGGAGATTCGCAGGGAATGGTGAGGCTGAGTTTAGCAGAAACTCTCGGCTCAATTGGCAAACCTGCAACTTTTTTTTGCTGGAAGCTCTAGCACATCACCCCAACCCTGTCGTGCGTAGAGCCTCTGCTAAAACGCTGACTCTGATTTGCGAGGATCTCGCCCGAACCACGCTGCTAGAAGCTTTTTTACACGATGAGGATCAAGTCGGGGGAGGAAGAGTGGGATTAAAGACAAAGCCTGCGGTTTCCAACCGCGCCTAGACAGACAAAACCCACTTGGAGTGGGTTAAAGAATTTTTACTCGATCGGGCTTGACAATTTCCTCTCAAAATGAGAGGATAAGCATAGTAGTCAAGGATCAAAGCAATCGATGCCAAACAAAAAAAGACACCAACCAAAAACCCATGCACCTAATCTCGATCTCCAACCTCCGTAATGATGCGGCCCAGTATCCCGATGTCAAAACTGAAATTGATACCTTGCATAAAAAATTCAAGAATGCAAAATGGCAGAATTTGGAGGAGGTTCGCAAGGAGTTCCGGGATGCCGAAGCAGTAGGAAACTTCACCGTCTTTAATATCAAAGGCAACAAGTATCGCCTGATTGTCGGCATCAGCTACGAGGCTCAAACTATTTTCTACAAATATTTCCTAACCCATGCTGAATACGACAAAGACAAATGGAAAAATGATACTTACTTTTGATCGAGCAACTTATAGCAACTTGCTTGCAGAAATTGCTCCCAAGGCGATCGAAACCGAAGAGGAATACAATCGCTTCCTGGCAGTGGCAGAACGGCTAACCTTCGCTAAAAACCTCACTCCAGAGGAGAGAGTTTTATACAAGTTGTTAGTAACGCTCATTGAAGTTTATGAGACAGAAAATTATCCGATCGAATCGGAGCCTCATGAGATTTTGCAACACATCATGGAATCCAGCGGCACCCGTCAAGCGGACTTGGTAGGTATCATTGGATCGAGCGGTGTGGTGTCTGAGGTTGTCAATGGGAAAAGAGCGATTAGCAAGGCACAAGCTAAGGCACTAGGCGATTATTTTAAAATCTCACCTAGCTTGTTCATTTAATTTGGAAATTGGGCATTGGGAATAGGGGATTGGTTATTTGTGATTAGAAAAACTACTAACCAGTAACCACTAACTATTACCCATGCCCGATGCCCGATGCCCATGCCAGAGGCATCTGACCCTAGAAAAGCGAGATCCCTTGATTTTTCTAAAAGAATTCAAGGGATCTCGCTAATAATCAAAGTATTTATCTCATATCAGAGATTTTTGTTGCAAGCTGTTTTTTTTGCCTGAACAGCTTGTTTAACGGAGAGGGAGGGATTCGAACCCTCGTTAAGTTGCCCTAAACACACTTTCCAGGCGTGCGCCTTCAACCGCTCGGCCACCTCTCCAGGGCTAAATTCATTCATTTAGCCACAGCTCAACTATCTTAGCAGAACAAATCTGATTTGGGAAGGGGTAACGGCATAAATTTGCTGTTTAACTATTCAAGGGGGTCTGGGGGAGCAATAAGTCCCACACCATAATCTTTGATGTGGTGTTGGGATACATGGACACCCCCACACCGATTTTATCCGGTCAATCAGGCGTAAAATCGGTAGCAGGTATAGATTTATAGATTTGCAATTCTGTGTTAGACTTGATTGCATGACTCTGATCATGAACTACTGCTACCGAATTTATCCCGACGCCAGCCAAGAAGAAACGATGCTTCATTGGTTGGAAATTTCTCGCAAGGTTTATAACTACGCCTTGCGAGAAATCAAAGATTGGGTCAATTCGCGTAAATGTAGTTTAGATTATTGTTCGCTGGAGAGAGAATACATCGTTCCAGCCGACAAGCCATTCCCTACCTATTACGTTCAACAGAACGAACTTCCCAAAGCGAAGAAAACGTTCTCGTTGTTGGGCGAAGCCCCTTCTCAAGTTCTGCAAACTACTATTCGTAGATTGCATGATGCTTGGAATTATTTTCAGTCGCGGGGGTTTGGCTTTCCTCGCTTCAAGAAATTTGGACAAATCAAGTCCATGCTGTTTCCTCAATTCAAAACCAATCCTATTACGGGATGGCAGATAAGCTTGCCCAAAGTTGGGAAGATGCCTATCAACTTGCATCGACCTATCCCAGAGGGGTTTGTGGTTAAGCAAGCACGGGTTTTGAGGAAAGCTGATAGGTGGTTCGTTGTAGTGACAATTGAGTCTGATATGTCGATACCTGACGCTCAACCGCATGGAGATGCGCTGGGTATCGATTTGGGACTGGCCAAGTTTTTGACAACCTCGGATAAAGAGTTTATTGCTAGACCCCGATTCTTGACATCTTTGTACCGCAAGCTGGAATTGCTGCAACGTAAGTATGCCAGAACGAAAAAGGGTTCTAAGAACCGTGAGAAAGCTCGAATCAAGGTTGCCAGATTCCACAACCACATCGCTAGAGTTCGGAAGGATTGGCAATTCAAACTGGCTAACCATTTATGTACCAAGGAAGGTATTGGGATGGTCTTTGTTGAGGACTTGAACTTGAAAGCGATGTCCCGGGGGATGTTGAGAAAACATACCTTGGATGCTGCTTTTGGTCAATTTCTCAATCTGTTGGAGTGGGTCGCCAAGAAGCATCAAATCTATTTTTGTCGCGTCAATCCAGATGGAACGTCTCAAACTTGCCCTAAGTGCAACACACATACGGGTAAAAAAGAGCTTTCCGAACGAGTTCATAAATGTGGTGAGTGCGGATATCAAACCGATAGAGATCACGCAGCATCTGAAGTTATTAGGTTGCGTGGTTTAGAACTCATTAGTACGCAAGGACTTTGCGGAATAGAAAATGCCTATGCAGTCGGTCTGCCGGGGATTGATGAAAGTCAGTCGGCGTCAGAGGCGAAAACCCGCAAGGGAAGAACTAGGAAATCTTCCAACAGTGATGTTGGGAAGCCCATACCATAATCTTTGATTTGGTGTGGGAGGATGTCACTATGGGTAGGGTGTGAAACGGGCAGGCTTTGGTTCTCATCCCTGGGTCGCAAACCCATTCATTTCAAGGATCTTGCCCCGCCAACCCCAATCTAAAATCTAAAATCTAAAATTCCATGACTAACTCTTACACAATTAAAATTCATAACAGACAGACAGGCGATCGCCACACCGTGCGAGTACCCGAAGACCGCTACATCCTCCAAAGCGCGGAAAACCAAGGAGTAGAATTGCCCTTTTCCTGCCGCAACGGCGCTTGTACAGCCTGTGCGGTGCGCGTCAATTCGGGGGAACTGCACCAGCCAGAAGCAATGGGGCTTTCTGTGGAACTGCAAAAAGAAGGTTATGCCCTGCTGTGCGTCAGCTATCCCCGTTCCAACATCGAGGTAGAGACGCAAGACGAAGACGAAGTGTACGAACTGCAATTCGGCCGCTACTTCGGCAAAGGTAAAGTTAAAGCTGGTTTGCCGTTGGATGAAGAATAAGGCAATTTGAGAAATTATCAATCACCAATTATCCATGCTTTATCGATTATGTGCGATCGCCCTTTGTCTGTTGTTAGCTAGCTGCCAAAAACCAGAAATGCCCCAAGGTAAGATCGCCAAAGTAGAAAGGGCCATCAGCGGGCAAACAATCGAAGTTATCAGTACAGCCGACAAAATAGCCTTATTAGAACAAATCAGGCTGATTGGTATTGATGCACCGGATTTAAAACAGCAGCCTTGGGGAGAAGCAGCCAAACAAAGACTAGAACAGCTAACTAGGGGAAAACAGGTATTGTTAGAATCCGACATGGAACAGAAAGACCAGTTCGATCGCAAACTAGCCTACTTGTGGCAAGATAAAAATTTGCTCAACGAACTGCTAGTCAAAGAAGGTTATGCCCTGGCATCAGTGCGATCGCCCAACACCAAATATCAGCAGCGACTCATTAACGCTCAAGAATGGGCGAGACTCATGGGTAAAGGCCTGTGGAATCCAGAACGAGCATTGCGCCAAACTCCCGCAGAATTTCGCCAGCAAAATCGGAAATAGTCAATCGATTTTAGATTTTAGATTTTAGATTAAAGAATTGAAGCATTGACCCCACCGATAAATACGTTCGGCAAGTTTCATCGGGTACAGGTTTTTATTTCTGGACGGATGAATCACGTGGCGGGTATCGTGGATGCTTTCGGTCAGTTGGGAATTGTTGACAACTGACAACTGACAACTGACAACTGACAACTGACAACTGACAACTGACAACTGACAAATGACTGACAATCAACTGCAAAACTTCTTAGAAATAGCCACCGAAGCAGCCCTAGCCGCCGGTTCCGTCCTGAAATCTTTCTGCGGAAAATTAGAAAAAATTCAAGAAAAAGGCCGATCGGGCGATTTAGTCACAGAAGCCGACAAAGCCTCAGAAGCGGTTATCTTAGAAATTCTCGGCCGCCACGTACCCCACCACGCCATCCTCGCTGAAGAATCCGGCAAATTAGGGGATGCTAGCAGCAAATACCTGTGGGCGATCGACCCTTTGGACGGCACAACAAATTATGCTCACCAATATCCTTTTTGGGCCGTGTCGATCGGACTTTTAATCGACGGTATACCACAAATGGGAGTAATTTACGACCCTTTTCATAACGAATTATTTCGGGCCGGCAAAGGATTGGGAGCAACCTGCAACCGTTCGCCGATCGAAGTTTCCCAAATCTCAGAATTGAGAACCAGCTTGCTAGTCACTGGGTTTGCATACGATCGGCGCGAAACAGCAGACAATAATTATGCCGAATTCTGTCACCTCACCCACCTCACCCAAGGCGTGCGGCGCAGCGGTTCCGCATCCCTAGACCTCGCACACCTCGCGATGGGGCGATCGGACGGATACTGGGAACGGGGACTCGCCCCTTGGGACGTAGCAGCCGGTGTAGTCATCGTCTCCGAAGCCGGAGGTCAAATTACAGCTTATGACGGTAGTGCCTTTGATATGAACTCAGGTCGGATTTTGGCAACAAACGGCAAAATACACGCCGAACTCAGCAGCGCACTGCTAGCAGTACCTCCCTTATCTTCTTGGAAGTAGCGCCCCCCAGCAATAGATCGGGGGTAGTACGGGGGTCACAACCCCTTGACTCAAGCTACATTAAAGAATAGTGAAAAGCCAGGAAAGGAAGAGTAAAAGTTATGTCTTTTGAAATGACAAAAGGGCTGTTCAAGTATGACTTTACAGATCAGCACGCAATTTTGGGAGTTCCCTTAGACGCCGAGTTTAACGACATCCGCAAGCGCTACATGAAAATCGCCCGCCGGTTGCATTCGGATACTTGCTCTTTTGAAAGCCAAGCTGATAAAGATTGGGCTAACCAATTTTTGTCAAAAGTAGTCAATCCGGCTTACAACAAATTCTCTAAGGAAAGCGATCGCAAAGAATACAGCCTGCTATTAGCAGCCATCGCCAAGCGCGTCGTTAAAGAACAGGCTAAAATGCAAATTGAAAGCGCAGCAGCCAAACAGTTAGCTACCGCTAAAGATTGGGAAGAAGCTTACAAAACAGCAGTTAGCAAACTCGCTCTCAAGCAGTACGAATCAGTTAAGGAAACGCAAGAGGCGATCGATCAAATTAGCGAACTTAACATGGTTTACATGCTGCGAAAAGAGCGCATTGGCATTACAACCCCGCCACCACCCCCAACCCCAATTCCCCCAACCCCAATTCCAACCCCAACCCCAAATCTACCCCCAAATCTACCCCCGCCCAAAGACGACCCGCGGATCGAAGCCTATTGCCGCCGAGCTCAAGGATTTATGGACAGCAAAAATTACGCTAAAGCAAGTTTGGAGTTGAGGGAAGCCCTGAAGAACGCCCCAAAACACAGCAAGGCTCACGCTATGTTAGCAATGTGTTACCTTGAACAAAATCAAGCCACAATGGCTAAACTTGAGATGAACAAAGCTTTGGCATCAAATCCTGAAGAACCGACGGCTTTGGAGGTTAAGAAAAAGCTGGAACAAGCTGCCGCAAAAGCCAAAAAAGGTGACGAGAAACCAGGATTTTTTGCAAGTTTGTTTGGCGGGAAGAAGAAGTGAGAAGTTGTGAGTTGTGAGTCTTGAATATTTAGAAACGGGTGAACTGCTCAGCAGTGGAGTCAGCTAGAGCAAAAAAATCAAGACTTGGTGAGATCAAATCCGGTGACATCGAAATTATACCCTCAGTGCGATCGTCCCGCGATCGCGGATGCTCCTGGAAGAACGGGACGATCGCACTGACGGGGAAAATGATAATTCCGATGCAAACGAAAACGCTATCACGCCTTAATTTGTTAAAGTCGAAGGTTAAGCTTGCCTTCTTGGACTTTAACAGCTTCCCCTAAAGCTAAGCTTCTGGGCCCCATCTAAAATCTAAAATCTAAAATCTAAAATCTAAAATTCAGATGACACCTTAATTTGTTAAAGTCGAAGGTTAAGCTTGCCTGGTTCGACTTGAACACCGTCCATAAAGCTAAGCTTCTGGGCCCAATCTAAAATCTAAAGTCTAAAATCTAAAATTGATATGGTTCACCAACCCCCATCCGGTGCAAGAGATTTATTGCCCCTTGACGTTGCTCAAAAAATTTCGATCGAACGGCGCTTGCAGCAGGTTTTTCACCGCTGGGGCTATCACCGGATTATTACTTCAACTCTAGAAAGGCTGGAAACTTTGATGGCTGGGGGCGCGATCGACCGATCGACCTTAATTCAACTGCAAGACGCCGAGGATGGAGAACTTGGTTTGCGGCCGGAATTGACAGCATCCATCGCGCGGGCGGCTGCAATGCGGATGGCCGGGACTCGCTGGCAGCCCCAGCGCCTCTACTACAACGCTAACGTGTTCCGCAAAGGCCCAGATACTGGCTCAGGCGGGCAACAGGAGTTCTATCAAGCTGGGGTAGAACTCCTCGGCGCGGGGGGGGCGGTTGCGGATGCGGAAGTGCTGCTGCTGCTGTCTGAGTGCTTGCAGAGCTTGGAAATTGATGAGTGGCATTTGGTTTTGGGAGAAGCGGGCTTGACTGCAACATTGCTAGAACCGTTTCCGCCAAACGTGCGCCAAAAAGTTCGGGGGGCGATCGCCAATCTCGATCGAATTGCCTTGGAAACTTTGCCGCTGTCAACAGAATTGCGAGAAAGAGCACTGCTGTTATTTGACTTGCGCGGCCGCCCAGAAGAGGTGTTGCCAATTGTTGCCAAGCTGGATTTAGATTTGCCGCAGCAAGCCGCGTTAAATAATCTCAAATCGGCGATCGAATTGCTGCACCAATGCCAGTCAAAAATTCCCAATCTAAAATCTCACATTCACCTCGATTTGAGTTTAATTCAAACATTTGACTACTACACGGGAATTGTGTTTGAAGTTGTCAGCAGCAGCAAGACAGGACAGCGAGTTTTAGGACAAGGAGGACGCTACGACCAACTGTTGGGACTGTTCGATCCGCAAGGGCAAAATTCCCCCGGCATCGGGTTTTGTCTGAATATTGAAGATTTGCACCAAGTTTTGCTGACAGAGGGGCAGTTGCCCACCCAGACGCCTGCTAGCGACTGGTTAGTTGTGGCTCAAACTCCTGAAGCTAGTGCCGCCGCGTTTGCTTACGCTCGCAAACTCCGAGACTCTACTCACCTAGTTCGGGTAGAAATAGATTTGGAGAGTCGGGAGACGGAGGAGGCGGCGCGGGAATACGCGCGCGATCGACGAATTGCTCAAATTGCTTGGGTAAATGCCGAAGGATTGCCAACAATTGAAACGGTAAATTAGGCTAATTGGTAATTGGTAATTGGTAGTTGGTAATTGGCTAAAAATCACCCGATATGATATTATGTATCCTGCTGATTGAGATCAGGTTTTGCCAATTGCTAATTGCTAATTCCCTATCTAACTAAAATCTTTTGAGAGAACACTATGGCACACACTATTGTTACGAATATTTGCGAGGGAATTGCTGATTGCGTCGGCGCTTGTCCGGTTGCTTGTATTCACCCAGGCCCCGGCAAAAATGTCAAGGGTACTGATTGGTTTTGGATTGATTTTGATACCTGTATTGACTGCGGTATTTGTTTGCAGGTGTGTCCTGTCGAAGGTGCGATCGTTCCAGATGAGCGACCTGAATTGCAGCAAACTCCGACTTGATTGAATTAACTCTTTTTCCCCTTCTCTTCTCTTCCTTTGTGTCATAAGCGTCTTCGCGGTTCGTTAAATTTATATAGGAACTTTTTTTACGAACCGCAGAGGCCGCAGAGGACACAGAGAAGAAGTTGAGAAAGAACGAAAAAATCTAACGTTGAGATATCTTAAGTGCAGGTAATTAATTATGCTACTTTTAGATCCAAAAACTCTCGCTCCAGCCACTGAACAGCGCGTCATTCTATATGATGTGACTTGGGAACAATACGAGCAGCTTTCTGATATGTTTGTCGATGAATTCCCCAGGATGACTTACTTGGGAGGAACGTTAGAAATTATTATGACGACTTCGCCAGAACATGAAAGGCTTAAAACAATTATTGCCCGGTTGATAGAAACCTATGCGGTTGAAAGGCTAATTAATCTCAACGGTTACGGTAGTGCTACATTTCGCCGCGAAGCTGTGAGACGGGGTGCCCAAGCCGATGAGTGTTACTGCTTGGGTGCACTTGCAGAAATCCCTGATATTGCGATCGAAATTGCTCTAAGTAGCGGTGGAGTTGACAAACTAGAAGTGTATCGCGGTTTGCAAGTTCCTGAAGTTTGGTTTTGGGCTAACGATCAATTTTCTATTTACCACTTGCGGGAGTCTGGTTATGAGTTAATTTCGAGCAGTGAATTTTTGCCTGAGTTAGACTTTTCTGTATTGAGTCAATATGTAGGATATGTTAACCAAACAGAAGCTGTTATTGCTTATAGAACTGTTTTGCAAACAGTTACAGGAACCTCAAATTAATAGACATTTCCAGAAAAGCCAGTATTGAACAGGCAAGATGCCTGTTCCAGAATTTAAAAAAAGCCCGTGAAGCGTAGCTATCCCGCTCTTAATCGCACTTTACAATAAAATCTACAATAAAATCTACAATAAAATCCTATGCAGCCGATCGCACTTTCCGACTCTCAAATTTTATCCATGCGAACCCACGCCGAAAGCGCTTATCCTGACGAATGCTGCGGTTTGTTGCTCGGTCGAGTTACTGGCGATGTTAAAACTTTAGTAGAAGTTTGGCCGACTCAAAATGCTTGGAGTGCACAGGCGCAGGAGAATTGGCCTGAAGAAAAGGGCTTGACAGAAAGACGCAGGTATGCTATTAAGCCCGAAGATATGTTGCGGGCGATGAAACATGGGCGCGATCGCACTCTGGATATTATCGGTATATATCATTCTCACACGGATTGTCCCGCAGTGCCCTCAGAGTGCGATCGGACATTGGCCTGGGCCGAATACTCTTATATCATTGTGTCCGTCCGACAAGGCTGTTGGGAAGACATCCGCAGTTGGAGTCTTGACGGAGAGGGGAACTTTCAAGCAGAGGAAATTCTCGCACAGGAACCGACTGAGATTAAGAAATAATTAGTAAAAATAACAAACAGGTAAAAATGCGAAAGATTCAGATAGGATGTAATTCAAAATCTGCGCTACACACAATATCATGCTAAATCCTAATCTGGAGGAGATCCAGCTCAACAAACAAGAATACGAACGCTACTCTCGCCACCTGATCCTGCCAGAAGTTGGATTGGATGGGCAGAAGCGTCTCAAAGCTGCCAGCGTGCTCTGCATCGGTACGGGAGGCCTCGGTTCGCCGCTGCTGCTGTATTTAGCAGCCGCCGGTGTTGGCCGCATTGGGATTGTAGACTTTGATGTTGTAGACCATTCTAATTTGCAGCGGCAAGTAATTCACGGCACTTCTTGGGTTGGGAAACCGAAGATTGAGTCGGCTAAAAATCGGATTTTAGAAATTAATCCTTTTTGTCAAGTTGATTTGTACGAAACTCGCGTTAGTTCCGAAAATGCGATCGACATTGCGACTCCTTACGATATCATTATCGACGGTACGGACAATTTCCCGACTCGCTATTTGATGAACGACGTTTGCGTGCTTTTAAACAAGCCCAACGTCTACGGTTCCATCTTCCGATTTGAAGGGCAAGCAACAGTTTTTAACTACGAAGGCGGCCCGAATTACCGCGATTTGTACCCAGAACCCCCGCCTCCTGGGATGGTTCCTTCTTGTGCAGAAGGCGGTGTTTTAGGCGTTTTGTGCGGAGTTGTCGGGTCTATCCAAGCAACGGAAGCTATCAAGATTATCTTGGGTCAAGGCACTACTTTGAGCGGCAGATTGTTGCTTTACAATGCCTTAGATATGACGTTCCGGCAATTGAAACTGCGGCCTAATCCAGTGCGTCCGGTAATTGAAAAGTTAATCGATTACGAACAATTCTGCGGCATTCCTCAAGCTAAAGCGCAGGAAGCAAGTCAGCAAACGCAAATTCCTGAGATGACTGTCAAAGAACTTAAGGAGTTAATCGACAGCGGTGCGAAGGATTTTGTATTGTTAGATGTTCGCAATCCCAATGAGTATCAAATTTGTCAAATTCCTGGGTCGGTTTTGGTTCCTTTGCCGGATATCGAACAGGGCGCAGGTGTCGCCAAGGTCAAGGAATTGTTGAACGGCCACCGCTTGATTGCCCACTGCAAAATGGGCGGGCGTTCTGCGAAGGCTTTGGGGATTTTGAAGGAAGCTGGAATTGAGGGGATTAATGTTAAGGGAGGAATTACTGCTTGGAGTGAAGAAGTAGACCCGTCTGTACCTCAATATTAAGCCTAATCTTTTTCTGGGGCGGGCAAATCGCCCGCCCGGAACCGGGATTATGGCGGCGGCAACTGTATTCTCACCCCGTTCTCCTTTGATTCTATCTTTGTAAGCATTTGCCAAATTATTTTGAGTCATCGCCCATTGTTGCGGGAAAGCAGGGCGGGTGTAAACTTCACTAGCTGCTTGATAAAATGCGATCGCCCTTTCGATGCACTACCCATGTTTGGGATATTGTACATTTTTTGTGGGGAAAAACCCGAGTTTTTTGTACAATACTTTTACCCAGATTTTGTAGGGGCGGGTTCCACCAACAATATCTAACAAATACTAACAATCTAGATAAACCCGCCCCCCACCACCGATAACCCAAATCAACCTGGAATTTGCATCGCATCGGAAAAGGTAGGTTGGTATTTTTCGTTGGGTGGGGGCGGGTTTTCGAGATTGTCGATTATTGGCAATTATGGTTGGTGAACCCGCCCCTACGAGCACCATGTACATTGTGATTTATGGTTGGGTGGGGGCGGGTTTTCGAGATTGTCGATTATTGGCAATTATGGTTGGTGAACCCGCCCCTACGAGCACCATGTACATTGTGATTTATGGTTGGGTGGGGGCGGGTTTTCGAGATTGTCGATTATTGGCAATTATGGTTGGTGAACCCGCCCCTACAGTTTCCCCGAAATTACCTGATCCGACTAATTAACCCAACCCTTCAAGCAACAGATTGCGAGCACTTTCCAACGCTTCCTGCAACTTACTTGCATCGCGTCCTCCAGCTTGCGCCAAATTCGGCCGCCCGCCGCCTTTTCCGCCGCAAATTTGAGCAATTCCCCCGATAAACTTGCCAGCTTGCAATCCTTTCTTATTGACTTCTGGACTAAAAGCTGCCACCAAACTTACCTTATCCGGTTCAGGAATTGATGCCAAAACAACCGCAGCATTTCCTAACTTTTGCTGCAATCTTTCCGCCGCAGTTTTCAGCGCTTCTGTATCCACATCACCCAATTGAGCTACAATGATTTTGAATTCGCCAATCGCCTCAGCCGCACTCAGCAACTGGTCGGATTTCGCGATCGCCAATTCCGACTTCACAGCAGCCAAATGTTTCTGAGTATCCTTCAACTCATTCTGCAAATTAGTAATCCGGTTCGGCAATTCTTCAGGCTTCGCCTTAAATCGATCGCCCAAATCGCGCACCACCTTATCCCGCACATTCAAATAGTCCAAAACAGCTTGACCGGAAACCGCTTCAATCCTGCGAGTTCCCGCCGCTACACCCGCCTCGGAAACAATCTTAAACAGCCCGATTTCAGCCGTATTGCTGACGTGAGTCCCGCCGCACAATTCCATCGAAACGCCGGGAAAATCGATAACCCGCACCACGTCGCCGTACTTCTCGCCAAACATCGCAGTCGCGCCTTTTTCCCTCGCAAGGGCGATCGGCATTTCTGCAACGACTGCAGCGTGCGCCTCAGCAATCCAACTATTAACTAAATCCTCAATTTTCTGCAACTCTTCTGCTGTGACAGCGCGCGGAGAATTGAAATCAAACCGCAATCTCTCAGACGATACCAGCGAACCAGCTTGCGAAATCGAATCGTCCACAATTTTCCGCAAAGCTGATTGTAATAAGTGAGTTGCTGTGTGGTTAGCCTGAACTCGACGGCGACCGCTATTGTCAATCTTCGCAGTAATACTATCGCCAACTTTCAGCGTTCCCCGTTCCACAAAGCCGAAATGCACGAAGAAATCCGATTCCTTCTTCACATCATCAACTCTTACTAACAAACCATCACCATTATCTCCCGTTTTCAAATAACCTTTATCCCCAATTTGTCCGCCGGATTCTGCATAAAACGGCGTTTGGTTCAAAACAACTTGTACCTCGGTACCGGCGGCTGCTTCCTCCACAGATTTGCCGTCAACTAAGATAACTTCCACCTCAGCTAAACTCGACAATTCAGCATAACCAACAAACTCAGTTCCCTGGATTGTTTCAGCCAACTTATCCAAAGAACCCTGCACGGTTAAATCAATTGTTTGATGAGCATCTTTACCGCGAGTTCGCTGTTTGTCCATCTCTGCTTTAAAGCCATCTACATCCACAGTAATTCCCTCTTCCTCAGCAATTTCTTGAGTCAGTTCTAAGGGGAAACCGTAGGTATCGTAAAGAATGAAAGCATCTTTACCGCTGATTTGTTGGTTGGTTTGCTGTTTTGTGCGATCGACAATTTCCTCCAGCAGCTTCTCTCCGCGTTCCAAAGTCTTGAGAAACTGCGCTTCTTCCCTTGCCAATTCCGCCTTAATTTGATCTTCCCGCTGCCGCACGTTCGGATAAGCAGCTTCCGAAAGGGCGATCGCACTTTCAGCCACCCGCACCGTAAATTCGCCCTGAATTCCAATCAGTCGCCCGTGGCGCACCACCCGGCGAATCAACCGGCGCAAAATGTAACCCCGACCCACATTCGACGCGCGAATTTCGTCCGCAATCATGTGCACCACAGCCCGAATGTGATCGCCAATTACTTTCAGCGAAACCTTGACTTTTTCATCGCTATTGTGGTAATCAATCCCGGCAATTTCCGCCGCCGATTGAATGATCGGAAAAATCAAATCTGTTTCGTAATTATTGGGGACTTTCTGGAGGATTTGCGCCATCCGTTCCAGTCCCATGCCAGTATCAATATTTTGATTTTGCAGCGGTGTTAAATTGCCCTCTGCATCTTTATTGTACTGCATGAAAACCAGGTTGTAGAATTCGATAAACCTGCTATCATCTTCGAGGTCAATATTGTCGCCTCTTTCCGGGTGAAAATCATAGTAAATCTCCGAACACGGGCCGCAGGGGCCAGTCGGGCCGGATTGCCAGAAATTGTCATCTTCTCCCATGCGCTGAATGCGATCGCCCGGAATGCCAATTTCATCGCGCCAAATCGCAAAAGCTTCGTCATCTTCTCGGAAAACGCTAACAACCAAATTCGACGCTGGTAAACCGAAAACTTCCGTGGAAAGTTCCCACGCCCAGGCGATCGCCTGTTTCTTGAAATAATCCCCGAAACTGAAATTACCCAACATCTCAAAAAACGTGTGGTGGCGGGCGGTGCGGCCGACGTTTTCGATGTCGTTGGTGCGGATGCACTTTTGAGAAGTTGTGGCGCGCGGTGATTCGGCGGTGCGCTGTCCGAGAAATATCGGCTTGAATTGTAGCATTCCGGCGATCGTCAGCAACACCGTCGGATCTTCGGGAACCAAAGAAGCACTCGGCAATATCTTATGTCCCCGCTGGGCATAAAAGTCGAGGAATGTTTGGCGGATTTGGCTGCCACTGAGAAACTTAGGAGAAATAGTCATGACAAGAACTGTTAAGTATGTAAAGATGTAGCAACAATAGAATTTATAGGACTTTTGCACGGGTGTCCAGAAACCGGGTTTTTCAACCAAAATACTTGCTTAAAATCCTCAATCTCGGTGAAAAAACCCGGTTTCTTTGTGGGCGAGTGCGTGAGTGCTAACTTACATCTATTTGGATATTCATATCATTATACTTAGTAATGTAAAGACCTATCAAGTTTTGCAAATTGTGCTTTACTCCTCGGAAAGCTCATGCTAACTTAATAATAGACACCGGGACAGAAAGAGAAAGGAGGTCGCTATATTTAGAAAGAAAGTTCGAGGATATAGGCATGGTGTCTCCGGTCTAGATTCCGAGGCGCAGCAGAAATTAACCGAACACAACTTGGAATAGTGGCGAACTGCCGATCGAGCAGTCAAGCCAAACCGCAGTCAAGTAAGACTTAGTTGTCGTTGCGGATTAAAAGTAAAGCTGCACAAGTTGTAAACCCTAGTAAGTAACAGTTCTCCACCGGAAACACATCTCGTTTGTTAGAAAAAACAAAGTTCTCATATTATTGGGTCTGGTCGCTGTCGATCGGGCCCTATGAATTTTTATAGGGCCTCGCAGGATTCGAGGATTCAAGGGGGAGAGAGGGACCGAGTTCGACTGTATAAGTGCTTTCTGGTCAAAGGCAACATCCCTCGGAGCCGATCGGCGAGCGACCAAGCTTTCGAGTTATATCTTATATATAATTGAACGTGGAGCAAGCCCACCCGCTTTTTGCCGGGACTCCAGCGCTGTGGTATGAGGCACTGTCAAGATGGGATATCATTGAGGATGTCAGCAAGACATTAAAACCTACCCCGCTGTGCTGTATAGCAGCAAAATCTACCCTTCTATGAGCTTGCTGCCAGCCAAGGATAGCCAACCGCCATTTTTGGTGACAAGACCAGGCTCAAAAATTTGAATCTCAGGATATTTAGAGTCAACACTCTAAAAAATCCCATCCCCGACGCAGGGGTGAGAGTTCAAAAAATAACAGCCCGCCCCGTCAAAAAAGCTAGTGCCACCAACAACGCTAGTAAATCACTAGCACAGTTCTTAAACTCACAATTTCCGGAGATTCCAGGTGCAAGTATGGCCGAAATAACTAAAGAAGAAATGCGCGAACGGCTGGGAAATATTGACCAGATCCGGGATATAATTTTCGGAGCGCAGCTTAGAGAATACGATAATCGCTTCGATAAAATAGATTCCGACTTGTCCATGATGCAGCAAGATATGCAAACTCGCATCGAACAAGTAAAAACAGTTCTTTCAGGAGAAATGAGGGCGGCTGTTGATTCGTTAGAAAAGAAAGTTAAATCGCTCACCTCAAACACCCAAGAAGAAAGCGCCGATATCCGGCAGCAAGTCGATCGCATTAACCGCAAATTCTCCAGCAGCATGGAAGCCCTCGACGAGGCGATAGACAATCAAACCAGTTCGCTTCGCGACGAACTCTCCCAAACCAGAGAGCGACTATCTGAAGAAACCCGCACTTTGAAAACACAGGTTTTTGAAGAGCTCGATCGTCGCTTTTCCATGCTCAGAGATGTTAAAGTTTCCAGAGACGACATGGCAGAAATTCTGTTTGAACTCGGCATGAGGCTCAAAGGAACAGAATTTGTGCCCGAACTTAAAGGCGTTGCGGATAATAAGTTAAATAACGAATTTCTGTTGCCGGAGCGCCACCATCACGGATAATAACGCATGGCTTTACCGAAAGAAAATCCGGCTGACGACAATGAGTTAGAGGGTTTTGTTTCTCAACCTGACGAGTCTGCTGCGGATGCAGCAACCCAGCTAGAACCCTTGTTGAATCTGTTAGTAGATCTCAAAATTTTTGCGGGTTCAAACCAGCAAAATGCAGAGCCCGAAGATGACAGCAGCGGGGAAAATAATCAAGCTGGGGCCCTCGGCGGGTTGATGGATTTGTTAGGTATTTCTGAGCAAGCGCCAGAGGAAGTTGCAGCGAGTGTACCCGAAACAGGATCTCGCCAACCGGAGTCTGGGGATTCCCCGCCTGTTGCAGACGAGTTCAAAAGTTTGCTATTCGCTACTCACAAACTCAACACTTCAGAACTGGAAAAAGACTATTCCTCAGCTAAAACTATAGATGTTTCCGCGATCGCCCAGCCGGATATCGAGGAGGAATCACAGCCTGTCGAAGAATTGTCTAACTTGACAATGAAAGATTCTCTACAGTACGTACAGGCTCAAAAATCCCACGGGTTCGATCGGCATTTACAGGATGTTTCCGCTCCCGAAACCGAGTCAAAACCCTCGGTAATTCCCCATAACCCCATAATTTCCACAGTCTCAGAGCCACCAGAAACTGCATATTTAGATCCGGTGGTTGCTTCGACTCTAGAAATCCCTCACTTACTAGAACAGCCTGCTGAAATATTAGGCCAAATTAAACAGGATTTAAATGAAGCCGACAGCGCGATGGAAAGGCTGCAAAATCTGATGTTCGGCTCAAAAATGTCGGATATAGAGCAAGTCAAAAATCTTCTGGCAGAAAACGACTTGCCGGGGGTGCGCCACCTGATGGGAACAATCAACGATAAATTAGGAAAATTGGAGCACCAAATCTACGATCCCCAAGAGTTGATTGAGTTGATGTTGCCTTGGATCGCAGAAATTCTCAGTCGCAAAGTGGCCGATTCCAGAGAAGAAGTTGTTAAGGCGATCGTTCCCATTATTGACGAAGTGATTAGGGCAAAAACTCAGGAAAACAAGTCGGCAATGAGTGCGGCAATAGCTGAGCTGCTTCCCGACGCACTTGCTCAACAAATAGTGAATTCGCCAGCGGATATTGCTAACGCGATCGCCCCAGAAATTGGTCTGGCAATTAAAGAGCAAATTCGCCTTGACCAAGAGTCGATCGCTCAAGCCCTCGCCCCCGAAATGGGCAAAGCGATTACAGCCCAAATAAGACTCGAACGCGACTCTATGGTGGATGCGCTCTATCCCGTAATTGGCAGTACAATTTCCCGATACATGGCAGAAGCTATCAAGACAATCAATGAAAAAGTGTCAAATGCCCTCAGCGTCGAAGGAGTTCAGCGCAAAATTCGCTCCAAAGTACAAGGTGTCTCCGAAGCTGAATTAATCCTCAAAGAATCAATACCCTTTACCGTCCAAGCAGCATTCTTAATTCATAAAGCATCAGGCTTGGTTATTTCCGAAGTTCAAAACTCCGAAAGCTACCAGTTAGAATCAGAAATGGTAGCAGGAATGCTGACAGCTATTCGCAGCTTTGTTAACGAGTGCATCGTGCAGCCGGGAGAAATTTCCGAACTCAATCAAATTGAATACGGCGACTCAAAAATTATGCTAGAAGTAGCGGGATATTGCTACATGGCCGTCGTGATAAAAGGAGAACCGCCACAGTCGTTCATCAACAAACTGCGGCAAACAGTTAGTAATCTCATCCTTAATTATGCTAAAGTAATTCACGAGTTTAATGGCGACCCCGGTACTATACCGGAGTCGCTGCACCCGTGCATAAAAAGTTTATTCGACCCGCTGCAAAAGGAAAAATCAACAAAACCCCCGATCGCCCTTGCGGCTATCAGTTTAGCCGCCCTAAGCTTAATCTTAGTACCTTGGGGGATTTATCAGTATCGCAGCAACATTTACCGTCGCCTCGAAGCAAATGCCATCGCAGCTTTAGCCTCGACTCCCCAATTAGCAGTTTACCGCTTAGATGTTACAGTTGATGGCAAAACTTTAAAGCTAACCGGAAAGTTGCCAAATCAAGAATTACGGGTACAAGCCGAAAAAATAGCCGCATCAACTGCACCGAAATTGCAATTAGATAATAGAATTCTAGCTGTAGATGTCCCCCCAGATCCAGTTTTGACGGCGGCCGAGGTACAGCGGATTACCGCTGTTTTGAATCAGAAAGAGGGCCTTTCTATTTCTACGCGGTATGGCGATCGTAAAGTTACAGTAGAGGGAACCGTTAGAGACGGTGCAGACGGACAGAAAATAGCTCAGTCCCTGAAGCAAATTCCCGGTGTTCAATCGGTGATTAGCACAATTAAATTAGATCCGCTGAAAATTACAAGCCGCATTTACTTCCAGCAAGGAACGGCAAAATTAGACCCTACATACGGAGAAATCATCGCCAGTGTCAAAAATTTCATGGATCAATATCCTCAAAAACAGATTAAGATAATTGGACACAGCGATCGAACTGGGGAAATTGCTACAAATCAACAGTTGTCGCTGAGGCGTGCCGCAGCAGTGCGAGATGCTTTAGTGCGGCAGGGTGCTGACCCAAAGCGCCTCCAAACGGTTGGCATCCCCCATCCTCCTGGCGACGTGGAACCCAATCAACCACGACTTTTAAGCAGATGCGTGCTATTTGAACCAATAACTAAGACAATAAACAGTAAATAATTATGTCAGTTACTATATCTAAAAAAATGTGCATGATTGGGGATTTCGGCGTGGGTAAAACTAGCCTAATCCGCCGTTTTGTCGATCGGCAATTCAGCGACCAATACCTCTCCACAGTAGGAGTAAAAATTTCCAGCAAAATCGTAGAATTAGAAGGGGTAAAACAGCAGGAAAATGTGACTGCAAAGTTGCTGATTTGGGACTTAGAAGGGCATACAAAATTCAAAGGAATAGCACCGACTTACTTGCAGGGAGCTAGCGGCGTTTTAATCGTTGCCGATGTCAGCCGCTCCGAAACAGTTGAGCGAATATCCGAACACATTCAGCTTTTTTCTGCAGTCAATCCTAAAGGGTCAATTATCGTCGCTTTGAACAA
Source organism: Microcoleus sp. B6-A1 (assembly GCF_036705085.1). Classification (NCBI taxonomy): domain Bacteria; kingdom Bacillati; phylum Cyanobacteriota; class Cyanophyceae; order Oscillatoriales; family Microcoleaceae; genus Microcoleus; species Microcoleus sp. B6-A1. The sequence continues at coordinate 66,790 of NZ_JAUBTU010000012.1, read as the reverse complement.
AGTAGACTTGATTGACGAGGAAAAATTGGCGCTGCTAGTGGAAATATCCCATTCGATAGGTCAAGACAAAGTAATAGGAGTTTACACAACATCTGCTAAAACAGGCAAAGACGTTGACGAAATTTTCTACAAACTAGCTTACACAATGGTAGAACAAGTATGAACCCCCTGTTAAGAAAGCTGTTAGGGCCACGACAAACACAGTATTTTCTAGTAAATCACCATTTTATCATTCAGGCAACCTCCGCCGAAGTGCAGCATTATGCTGATATTCCGGGCGACGCGATACCAGGTGCAGATGCTCGCCTGAGTTTTCCCGAACTGATTGGCATTGAAAATATCCTCATGTCTATCATTATGGGACGGCTCCCTGGTTTTGAAGTCAAAGGTATCGCTCGGTTTGCCGACCAGAACCGCCCTTTATACTTTGATATGTTGGCTATCAAATATGAAGAAGAACAAGAATATGTGCCAAGTAAATTGCTAATTTTGATAGAAGATACCACCGAAAAGATGGTAATGAAGCAATCGTTGATTCAGAGGGCGAATGAAGCTAATCTTTTGGTTAGTGCCTTAGCGGCTTCTAAAGATTATATAGATAAAGTTATTCGTTCGATGGGCGATGCTTTGTTGGTCACAACAACATTAGGAACTATCAAAACAATCAATCAATCAGCCCAATGGTTATTTGGGTATAGCGAAGCAGAATTTATCGGCAAACCCCTGTCTTTAATAGTAGTAGAAGAAACATTAATTTACCAAGCTCGCCACCGCTATATTTTGTCTCAGAAAGAGCTGCGTAGAGAACTAGAAATAGTCTGCACTACTAAAGCAGGAGAAGAAATTTGGGTAGAATTTTCCTGTTCGGCAATTCAGACAGAATTAGAGGGACTTTACGATTTAATTTATATAGGCAGGGACATCACAGAACGCAAACAACAAGAAATAGAAATTCGCCGCTCTTTGGCAAAAGAGCAAGAACTCAGACAGGTAAAATCTCGTTTTTTCTCGATGATTGCTCACGAATTTGGCAATCCTTTAAATACAATATTATTTGCTACTAAAATCCTCCAAGACTACGGCGACGAAATCACCCACGAGGAAAAACAAGAATACCTCGCACACGTTAAATCCGCATCTAAACACATGGCTCAGCTATTAGATGACGTGCGGTTGCTCAGCAGCGCCGAAGCAGGAAAACTCGAATTCTATCCCGCACCAGTTGACTTAAAACAATTTTGCAGCGAGTTAGTAGAATCAATTACAATTAGTTATGGAAAAAATCATACAATTAACTTTATTTATCAAGAATTAGTTACGCCAGCGAAAAAAGATGATAGCGACTCGCAGGAAACGCAACAGTTGCCCGCACTAGATCCAAAATTGCTGCGGCACATATTGACAAATTTGCTGTCAAATGCTGTCAAATATTCGCCCCTCGACAGCCATATTTATTTGGAATTAAATTGTCAGAATAATGAAGAAGCTATATTTAAAATTAAAGATGCAGGCATTGGCATTCCTCTCGAAGACCAGGAACAACTCTTTGAATCTTATTATCGAGCGAAAAATGTCGGAAAAATACCCGGTACAGGACTGGGTTTATCCATAGTCAAGCAGTGTGTAGATTTGCACGGAGGTCAAATCGAATTTTCCAGCGAGATCGGGTTAGGCACTACCTTTATAGTCAGAATTCCCTTTGAGAAACAGAGATAAATAGATGGATTTTCGATTATTCGATACACAGGGCGCATTCACTACTAAGAATCTCACATGAAAACCTTGTTTAAAAAACTGTTAGTTCCCCACCACTTGGAGTACCTAGCACTGGATAAAGATTTTTTAATCCAAGAGAAGTCTCTCAAAGTGGAGCGGTTCGGCGACTTTCCCGATGAAGTAGTCGCCGGCAACGATGTCCGCATTCCCTTCCCCGAATTGGTGGGAACTGAAGAAATTTTAATCGATATTTTTGAAAGACGTTTGCCAAATTTTGAATTAAAAGCGATCACGCGGGTATTAGAAAATGGCTCGCGGCTTTATTTTGATATGTATATCGTGCAGTTCACCAATGACGAGAATTATCAGAGATTAATTATATTTTTTCAAGACGTAAGCGACAGGATGGCTTTAGAACAAACTCTAGTCCAAGCTACCAATGAAATGGATATTTTATTGAGTACCTTAGCCGATACTAATAATTATGTTGAAAAAATTATTACTTCAATGGCAGAAGTTTTGTTGGTAACAACAGCCTCGGGAAAAATAAAAAAACTCAATCAAGCTGCTCAAGATTTGTTCGGTTACAGGGAATCAGAATTAGTAGGCCAGCAAATAGAAGTTCTTGCTGCTTTTGGCTCCTCTTTGCAAGCAGTCAGCCAAGATGAGCCTCAACAATCGCAAACTAATGCCGAAGTAATTTGCACGGCAAAAAGCGGAGAAAAGCTCACAGTTTCGTTTTCCTGTACGGCGATTCCGACGGACATTAAAGGCATTTCTGGATCTTCGCCCGCCGTTCAAGATTTCGTGTACATCGGCCGCGATGTCACAGATAGACAGCGCGCCCGCAAGCGAAAAACAGCTCAGTACGTCACCACTCGCATCCTGTCGGCATCCGAAACAATCAAAAAAGCTATAGCAGCAATTCTCCCCGTAATTTGCGACAGCTTGGGATGGGATACCGCCGAACTTTGGATGCCTGAAGCTGGGGAAAAACTGTTGTCAGAAACTAAGAGAATAACTGCGGTTTCCGACCCCAATTTGCTTCGGTGCGTCGCCAGTTGGACAAAACGCTCAGTTTCTATCCCCAAATTTGCCGAATTCACCGAACAAATGACTTGTGCGTTTGGCGAAGGATTACCGGGTTTCGTTTGGGCTAGCGGTTCATCTCAGTGGATTGCCGATGTCACAAAAAGCGACAGTTGTATGCGCCGAGAAATAGCCGCAGAAGAAGGATTACACGGAGCTTTTGGTTTCCCAATTTTGGGCGACTACGAGGCGGAAACTTCTGCAAGAGCTGTGTTGGGGGTGATGACTTTTTTCAGCCGTGAAGTGCAGTGTTTTGATGAAGAATTGCTCCAGACAATGGCGACAATCGGCAGCCAAATCGGTCAATTTATCAAGCGCAAGCAAGCGGAAATAGCTTTGCGGGAAAGCGAAGAACAACTGCGAGACTTATTTGAAAATGCTACTGACTTAATTCAAAGTATAGGAGCGGACGGTCATTTTTTGTATGTAAATCGGGCTTGGCAGCAAACTCTGGGCTACACCGAAGCAGAAATTGCTCAAATGACTGTTTTTGATATTATTCATCCCAACAGTTCCCAAGAGTCTCTGGATATATTATATCAAGCTTTTACCCAAAAAACTGTAAATGAAAATACCTTGTATCCAGAATCGATTGAAGTAATATTTATCACTAAATATCACGAACAAATTTTGTTGGAAGGCAGCCTAAGCTGTAAGTTTGCGGATGGTTCGCTAGTAGCGATTCGCGCTATTTTGCGAGACATTACTGCTCGAAAAATGACAGAAGACGCCCTGGCAAAATCTGTGTCCCTGCTGCAAGCAACTTTTGATTCTACTGCTGATGGTATTTTAGCTACTGACAGGAGCGGAAAAATAGTCACTTTCAATCGAGAATTTGTGGAAATGTGGGGCATACCTAACGAAGTGATGGCACTGCGAGATAACGCGGCAACGATCGCCTTTGTCCTGAACCAGCTCAAAGACCCCCAAGCATTTCAAGAGAGAATAGAGTCGCTTGACGAGCAGCCCGAAGCCGAAAGTTACGATTTGTTGGAATTTCAAGACGGCAGATTTTTTGAACGCTATTCGGAACCGCAGCGGCTGGGAGATAAAATTATCGGCCGAGTCTGGAGTTACCACGACATTACGGAACGCAAGCAAGCAGAAGATGCCCTGCGGGAAGAACAAGAAAAATCAGAAAAGCTGCTGTTAAATATCTTGCCCAAGGCAATAGCAGAACGCCTCAAGCAAAACGAAACTACTATTGCCGAATACTTTCCAGAAGTGACTGTTTTGTTCGCTGACATTGTGGGGTTTACTGCTTTGTCTGCCGTCATGAATCCGATCGAGCTTGTGGAGCTCCTCAATAAGATTTTTTCAGGATTCGACCTTTTGTGCGAACAGCACGGCCTAGAGAAAATCAAGACCATCGGCGACGCATACATGGCGGTGGGAGGGCTCCCTGAACCCAGGGCAGACCACGCAGACGCGATCGCCCAAATGGCCCTTGATATGCAAGCAGAAATAGCCCGATTTAATGCTAGCCATAATAAATATTTTAGCATCCGCATCGGCATTCACAGCGGCCCGGTTGTTGCCGGAGTAATTGGCATCAAAAAGTTTATTTACGATTTGTGGGGCGACACAGTAAATATTGCTTCCCGCATGGAATCTCACGGTTTGCCTTGGCGGATTCAAGTCAGCGAAACTACTTATAAGTTATTAGAACACAAATATGTATTTCAGGAGCGGGGAACTATTGAAGTTAAGGGCAAAGGGGCAATGAAAACTTATCTGCTCATTGGCCGAATATAAGGCAGGTCATCAGTCATCAGTCATCTGGCTGATGACTACAAGTGTTGCTAAAGTTAATTAGCAATACTTTTTGACCAAGACTAATGGAACTTGCTAATTTGTCGGCCAATTTACGATCGCCCGACGAAGCTGTCGATCGCCATCCTGCCACGGTTGCGCCCTCAACTTCGCTCGCAGAGGCGATCGCCCTGATGCGTCGGGCGATCGACCCTTGCCCACTGCCTAATGCCCCTGCACTTCCCGACTCAAATGAAACGGTAAAAGCATCCATTAGTTGCGTCTTAGTTGTCGATGAAAATCAGCTAGTCGGACTGCTAAGCCCGGAAAATGTGCTGAACTTAGCCGCCTCCGAATACGGATGGCAAGACATGAAAGTTGCCGACGCAATGACGCGGAATTTAATGGTCTTAAAAGAATCAGAATTTACAGATCTTATTACCGCATTTAAGCTATTTTGTCAATACTCGATCGATTGCTTGCCAATTGTAGATGAACGGGGTCAGCTCCTAGGTTTAGTCAGCGAAAAAACGATTCGCCCAGCAATGTATAGCTGGATGGAGGCACTGAATCAAGAAGTGGCAAAACTCCAGGAACAATGCGAACTGTTAGAGGGCAATTGTGAACTAGAAAAAGTCAGCGATCGCCAAAATGCCGAAAATGCCCTGCGGCAGAGCGAGGCGCGCTACCAGGCGATTGTGGAAGACCAAACCGAACTGATTTGCCGTTACCTCCCAGACGGTAAAATAACTTTTGTCAATCAAGCTTACTGCCGTTATTTCGGCGTGCAACCAGAAGACTTGCTCGGCAACAGCTTCATGTCGCTGCTGCCAGATGCAGACCGAGAAATTTTTCAACAGCAATATACTTCTGTGTCTCCCGACAACTCTATTTTTACCTGCGAGCACCGAGTAATTTTGCCGAGCGGGGAAATTCGCTGGCAGCAGTGGATCGATCGGGCTATATTCAACGAGAGCGGACAAATCGTCGAGTATCAAGCTGCAGGCCGGGATGTCACGGATCGCAAACAAGCAGAAATCGCTTTGCAGCAGCTCAATGCAGAGTTAGAACGGAGAGTGCTGCAGCGGACACAATGGTACGAAATGGCAGTATCGGCCGGCAAAGTGGGGGTTTGGGACTGGAATTTGGAAACCGACGAAATCTATATTGCTCCGTCTTTGAAAGCTTTGTTGGGCTATCAGGACGCAGAGATTCCTAACCGCATGGAAAATTGGGCATCTCACGTTCATCCCGACGATCGAGTTGCAGTCGAGGAAGCAGTAAAGGCTTATCTAGAGGGTGTGACAGAAAGTTATGAAGTAGAACACCGGATGCTGCGTAAAGACGGCAGCACCTGCTGGATACTTGCCCGCGGCAGCGCGATCCGATCGGCGGACGGCAAGGCTTGCCGCCTGACTGGCACTGACACCGACATTACCGATCGCAAATTGACCGAAGAAAAACTCCAAAAATCCGAAGCCGAACTGCTAGCGCTGTTTAACGCCATGACGGATATCGTGCTGGTTTTCGACGCCAGCGGCCGCTACCTCAAAATCGCCCCCACGGCTCCCGAACTGCTGTACAAACCGGCTCCTGAAGTGCTGGGCAAAACCCTCGCTGAAATCTTCCCAGAAGCGGAAGCTAATTTTGCCCTGAACCACATTCGCCAAACGTTGGCATCTGGGGAAACCCACAGAGTTGAATACAGGATGGAAATTGGCTGCCAATTATTTTGGTTTGATGCCAGTATTTCGCCGCTGGAGCTCGATCGGGTGATGTGGGTCGCCCGAGACATTACCGCTCGCAAACACGCAGAAGCTGCACTGCAAAAGAGCGAGGAAAAGTTTCGCAACTTATTTGACGATGCTCCGATCGCGCTTGGTTTGGCAAGCGTGCGCGACTACCGCACGATCAAAGTGAATGAAGCTCACCGCCAGATGTTGGGCTACAGCGATTCGGAGTTGGCTACGATGACTTTTACTGAACTCACGCATCCAGAAGATGTACAAGCAGATGTGGAGCAAGTCAAGCAGTTGGTGGAGGGCAATATTTCTCGCTTCCAAATGGAAAAACGCTTGATTAAGAAGAATGGCGAGCTGATGTGGGCAAACTTGACGGTGACGCTGATCCGCGACCGCGAGGCCATTCCTCTCTACAGCATGGCTGCGATCGAAGATATTAGCGATCGCAAGCGAGCCGAAATGGAATTGCAACAGTTAAAAGAACGGCTGCAATTTTTGCTTGCTTCTAATCCGGCGGTAATTTTTACAGCCGCACCGACAGGGGACTTTTGTACTACTTACATCAGCGACAACGTTCAGACAATCGTTGGCTACGAACCCCAAGAATTGTTAGCAGATTGTAAATTTTGGTCTAGCCGAATTCACCCTGAAGATCGGTCAGAATTTCTAGTAAAATTTTCGGATTTGTGCCAGGAAAAAAATTGCATTTGCGAGTACCGTTTTCTACACCAAGACGGAATTTACCGCTGGCTAAGGACGGAACTAAAACTATTGGTTGACAGCAAGGGCGTTCCGATCGAAATTATTGGTTATGCCGCTGATATCAGCAATTCTAAATACGCCGAACTCGCTAGGGGGCAGCAGTTCGAGCAAGAACGGCTTGTGGAGGCGATCGCCCGTCGTGTCCGCCAGTCTTTGCAATTAGAAGAAATTCTCAACACCACGGTTGCGGAACTCCAGCAAGTATTATTAGCCGATCGAGTTTTGGTTTATCAACTTTTACCCAAAAACGGCGGCCGAGTCATTGCTGAAGCCGTCGCAGAAGGATGCAGCCAACTCGTAGATAGATGTTTTGGCGAAGAGGCTTTTCCGGCTGAAATTTATCAGCTTTATTTGCAAGGGCGAATTTCTGCGATCTCCGAACGGGATGACCCCTGCATTACACCTTGTGTGGTGGAGTTTATGAAAAAAATTCAAGTTAGGGCAAAGTTAGTAGTGCCGATTATTCAGCACAGCGAACTTTGGGGATTGCTGATTGCCCACCAATGCGATGGCCCTCGTGATTGGAAAGAATCGGAAATCAATTTATTTCAGCAGTTGGTGAATCAATTGGCGATCGCCATTCAGCAATCTCTACTTTACCAGCAACTGCAAGCTGAACTGAGCGATCGCAAACAAGCAGAAGCAAATTTGAAAAACTCCCTCAGAGAAAAAGAAATTTTGCTCAAAGAAATTCACCACCGCGTCAAAAACAACCTTTGCGTAGTTGCCAGTCTGTTAGAATTGCAATCGAACACAGTTGCCGACCCGCAAGTAAGCAAAATGTTTGAAGAAAGTCAGAATCGCCTTTATTCTATGGCTCTGATTCACGAAAAACTGTACCGTTCGACTAACCTAGCGCAAATTAATTTTGGGGAATATCTCGAAGATTTGGTAAGTAACTTGTTTCACTCTTACAATATTAGCAATAACCAAATTCAGTTGCAGGTATTAGCTGAACCAATTTCCCTAAATCTTGAAACTGCTACTCCCTGCGGTTTAATTGCCAATGAATTGGTTTCAAATACCCTGAAACACGCTTTTCCTGATGGCATAACTGGTACAGTTAGTGTAGAATGCTATCAAACGGGCGATCGAGAAATCAACCTCTTAGTTAAGGACAACGGCATTGGCTTTCCTCAAAACTTAGATTTTCGGAAAACTCACTCGATGGGGTTTCAAGTTGTCTGCACTTTAACCGAGCAGTTAGAAGGAACCATCGAAATATCCAGAGAATTGGGTACATCATTTCACTTAAAATTTAACGAGTTAAACTACTGTCAAAGATTGTAACAATATGAACTTGGTCGCAAAGCCAATTAATATTTTAATTGTCGAAGATGAACTATTAATTGCTAAAAGTTTATCCCCAAAATTAGAAAAATTGGGATATCAAATCGCCGATATCGTTTCTTCAGGAGCGGATGCCATCCAGCGCGCCCGCGAACTAAGACCCGATTTAATTTTAATGGACATAGTTATCAAAGGCGACATTGACGGCATAGAAACAGCAGCAATAATTAATCAAGAATTAGATATACCCATTATCTATACAACTGCCTATGCTGACGACGAAACTTTGCAGCGAGCCGAAAATACTGGTTCTTACGGCTACCTGCTCAAACCTTTTAAAGAAAGAGAAATGCACGCCACTATCAAGATAGCACTGAGCAAACATCAAGAAGCAGTTAATCTGAAAAAATTAATGGCGTTAGCAGCAGAAAAAAGCGAAAATAGATCGCGCTTTATTTCTATGGCTTACCACGATTTAAACACTCCTTTAACTACTATACAGTTATCGGCTGAAATGCTAGAAGATAGCGACTCGCATAGACCCCCCGGAACTACCCATAAAAATGTCGCTCGCATTAAAAAAGCCGTCAGTAATATGAGTGGGTTGCTGGAAGATATTTTAATGCTTAGCAAAGCTGAAGCCGGCAAAATCTCCTTAAATTTAAATCAGATTAATGCGACGGATTTATGCAATTCTATTTTAGAAGAACTGCAACCTATCGTCACCGACAAACACCTAATACATTTCCGCAGTCACACAAATCCGCTGCACGCCAATCTTGATGCAAAACTACTGCACCACGTTCTGACTAATTTGCTTTCAAACGCCATTAAATATTCTCCAAACGGCGGCAAGGTAAGTTTAGACTTAAGCTGCGAAAACCAGCAAATAATTTTGTGCGTTCGAGATGAGGGAATTGGGATGACACCGGAATATCAAGAAAAACTATTTCAGCAGTTTGAACGGGGTGCTAATGTAGGCAACATTAAAGGATCGGGTTTGGGCCTCTGCATTGTCAAACACATAGTTGACCTGCACGGCGGTACAATAAGTGTGGAAAGTGCGATCGGCAAAGGTACTACATTTATTGTCGCGCTGCCTTTTTTAGTTAGTAGTCATTAGTCAGTAGTCAGTAGTCAGTAGTCAGTAGTCATCTATCCTTCTTCCTTATTCCTTATTCCTGACATCCGTTACATCCGTTACAGAATCCGTTGCCGAACTTCCTTCTGCGATAAATCTATTGGGAGACAAAAGCTCGATCGCCCTATCTTCTTCTCCCCCCGCCGCCTTCGCAAATCGCTCAGCCAAAGCAGGTACAATAGTCAAAGGATTGCTGAGACCCGAAAAAACCTGCAATCCAGGGCGATCGGCAATCGGCCCCACTACAGGCAAATTATCAGCGCTAAATGCCACACTACACTCGTGCCAAGTTGCCGGTAAACCTGCCAAATCAGGCAAAACCTTGCCGATTCCTGCACGAATTGCCGTTTCGCTGGTTTCGCGATCGACTTTAGCATTCAAATCGCTCAAAGTGCGCGACAATTGCCCGATCCGCAAACTGCCATCATTAAATTGAATGGCACCCGAATCTAAAATCGGCGACAGCAACTCTTTACCAGGTTCATCCCAAAGAAAATCCACCTCATTTCTAGTCGATTCAGCTTCCAATTCAAAACGTTTTAATACCGCAGGCATCACCAAAGTCCTGAGTTTCAAATCCACAGGTGCAGTTTCCAAAATCTCGGTGCGAGTAAAATAAACTCCCACAGAAACACCAGCCAACTTCAGTAAACTCCGACTCCAACCTCCAGCACAAATAACCGTATTTTCGCAGGCATAACTTTCCTGTACCGTCTGGACTCCGGAAATCCGATTTCCCTCTTCTATAAACCCAATTACTTCAGCAAATTCTATAGTTCCTCCCAACCGCAGAAACCCTTGAAAATAAGCTTTATTTGTGGAAGTCGGCGAAATGTGACCGTGACGCACAGTCAGAGATCCGGCGATCGCACTTTTATTCAGCAAAGGTTCCAACTCGCCAGCTTCTGCAACACTCAAAAGCTGCGGAACGATCGCAAAATGCGCGTAATTAGCCGCCACTTTTTCTACATCATTGCCCGCATCAATTGTCAGCAACAAATCCAACTCGCGAAACTCAGTATCAGCATCTAATTGGGCTGATAAATGGCGGTGGCGTTCGATACCTTCCCGACACAATTGCCGAGTTAAATCAGTCGTCCCCGACCAATAAGCCAAGCCGCCATAACTAAAACGAGTAGCATTTTGCATGGTAGCATCTCGTTCCAAAAGCAGCACAGCAAAACCTTTTTTTGCCAGTTCGTAACTCAGTGCCGCACCCGTAATGCCACCGCCGACAACAATCCAATCGTAACTTTTCATGGGCAACTCAAAGGGAAGGAAAATATCATGCTTAGATTTTAGCTTAGTTTTTTCGGAACAAATCGAAAAACCTCTACCTACAGGAAGAGGCTGCCTGCGATCGCCCTAACTGAAACTTCCACCCGTCGGGAGATGTTTGCGTAGAGATATTTTTCGTTCAATAGTAGGAATTAGAGTCAGCAAAAAATTAGAAATACCAGAGAGGTTTTTATGAGTATCGACAAACCAGGCAAAGATATGGAGCGCACTGTCAATCCGGGCGATCGTATTTCCGACGAACCGCAAACCATCGAAGAAAAAGCCCAGCAACTAGCGGTAGACCACGTACCCGACATCACGGGAGATACAGTTACAGTTCCAACTTATGTGATCGTCGAAGAACCGGATGGGGAAAAGAAAGCTTTGCACCACGTCAAAGACGCCGAGGAAATTTCCGACGTAATTCGGCAGGCCCGCGTTGACGAAAATGGCGAGCGGATTTGGGATTAAGTTCAATCCAATAAAAACGGCTTTGTTGTACAAAAGTTATCGGTATAAATCATGGAAACAAATCAAAGAAATAGTACGCCCTATCCCAATCTTCCGCCGATTTTAGAAAGTGACGACAGAGAGTATCGCGACGCCGGTATTACGAGTACGCTTTCAGTTGCAGGCCATCCCATCCACCCCATCATCGTCATCTTTCCGGTAGCCTTTTTAGTAGGAGCCGCCGGCACGGACATCGGTTATTGGCTGACAAGCGATCCGTTTTGGGCGAGAGCTTCGGTTTGGCTGATGGGTGTCGGTTTTGCTGCGGGGATTTTGGCCGCAATCACGGGCTTTTTAGATTTTTTCAAAGTTAAAAGAGTGCGCGAGCGCAGTGCCGGTTGGTTGCACATGGGCGGCAATGTGGCGGTTATGGTACTTACCCTGATTAACCTGGTGTTGCGACAAGGAAATCCGGCTGAGCCGATCGTATATACAGGTTTAGCAATATCGATCGTCGTGGCAACCTTGCTGGGCATTACAGGCTGGTTCGGCGGCGAACTAAGTTTTCGCCACAAAATCGGCGTCATTGGCCCTACGAGTCATAATTCCTAGCTTCCTGACCATTTGTAGTAGGGACTTCCGTCCCTCTTCATTGGATAATTTAGGACTAAAATCTTGACTACAAACTTAAAGATTGTCCCAGCCAATTGAGATAAGCATCGCTGCTAGCGATAATAGGAATAGCAATAATTTCGGGAACTTCATAGGAATGGAGTTCCTGAACTTTTGTTTTTAAAGCCTCAAATTTAGCCAAATCAGTTTTAATCACCAACTGCCACTCTGACTCGGAATGAATCTCGCCTTGCCAAGTATAAATAGAGCGAATGGGCGACAAACTCACACAAGCAGCCAGCTTGTGTTCAACTAAAGATTTAGCGAGATTCTCCGCCTCCGCCTCCGATGCCGCAGTTACCAGCACCACCCCAAAATTAATTGTCATAGTCATCAGTGAACAGTGAACAGTCAATCGATTTTAGATTGAAGAATTGAAGAATTGAAGAATTGAAGCATTGAAGCATTGAAGCATTGACCCCACGGATAAATTCGGGAGCTTGTATCCTGGATGCTTTCGGTCAACAGTCAACAGTCAACAGTCAACAGTCAACAATCAACCATTAATCTCATTAACTTCCCAAGAATTGACTCTGCCCGCCCCAGCTAAGGAAAAATAGCGCCTAGTAGAATCCGGCAAAATAGCTCCCGCCAACAAAGCATTATCTAAATTAGCTCCTATTAACGTCGCCTCGCTCAAATCTGCTGACATCAAATCAGCTTGACACAACTTTGCCCAATTCAGATTTGCCCCTCTCAAACAACTTCCCCTCAACTTAGCCCCGGTTAAGTTTGCACCCGCCAACTTCACCCCACGCAACTGAGCCGCGCTGAAATTCGCCCCCGCCAAATTAGAGCCTTCCAAATTAGCTCCCATTAGTTTAGCTTCACTCACGTTAACGCCGCTCAAATCTACACCGCAGAGATTCACTCCTGTCAACTGCGCTCGCCGCAGACTGACTCCCGTTAATTGAGCTCCAAAAAGTTTTGCACTGTTGAGCCTTGCACCGTAAAGGTTGGCCCACTTAAAATTAGCTGCCGTCAGATTAGCGCCCAGCAAGTTAACTAATTGCAAGTCGGCGCTGCACAAATTGGCATTCCACAACACAGCACCCCGCAGGTTGGCGCTAGTTAAAGTTGCGCCGGTTAACTTTACTCTGGGCAATTTTGCTTTTACCAAAAAAGCTCCACTCAAATTAGCTTTTGTCAAATCTGCACCCGAAAGTTGGGTTTCGCCCATTTTGGCAAAAGTCAGATTTGTTCTTTGCATCTGTGCATCTTTGAGTGTTGCTTTGGTGAGAAACGCTCTGCTGAGGTTTGCCCCGGAAAGATTAGCTCGCGAAAGGTTGACTCCGATTAAGATTGCTCCGCTGAGGTTTTTCCCGCTGAGGTCGGCTCCAGTAAAGTCTCTTTGTCCTTTTTCGTAATTGTTGAGCAGTTCACTAACTTCCATAGGGCATCATACCTTCTATGATTGGGGGGGTTTCGATCCAGAAATCTTTACTGTTAAGGTTGTTTCAGAAAGGAAACTGTTTTAGAAAGGAAACTGTTTTAGCGTTTGCCTCAAACGGTATAAATTTCATTAACATCACTTTCTGTTTAAAGGCAATCTCTTAATAAAGATTTTATATCTTCCACGCGGTAGCGATCGCCCTTTCGGTATTTTTGAATTAAAAGTTAATGTTTCTTGACATAGATAGTCATTCCTTAAGGCTCAACCGTAATTCGCAACTTCAGGCGCAGCGTGCCCTTTAATCCTGCGGGAGGTTGCCAGGAACTCAAGGCCCTCTTGAGAGTCTCTACAGCGTCTGTTGCTTGCAGCGTCGAGGTTTTAGTGTCGTTAGCGAAGCCCTCGAAGAGGATCGCCACTCTGGCAATACGGCCGTCTTGTACCGATAACTTCCATATCGTTTCACCGCTAACCCCCGCCGGGAGATTAACAGATTGCAGGTATTGAGTCAAAGCCGCGAGTGCCCCGGCATCCAACCCTTCGGCGCTAACTACTTGGAGGCGAGAAACCTTTTGCTGCGAGGGTTGCAACTCACCGTAACCGGGGGGGCGCGGCATAGCAGGAATTGGACTTACCGGTGCCGAGTTGCGATTCGAGGTAACGCTGCGAGTGCCGCCTCTAGTTGGCTCTGCCCCTTCCGACTCGAAAATACCCTCATAGCTGACACCCTGCGGCAATTCCACAGGCACTTGCACGCGGCGACGAGATCCATCTGGTTCCACTCGCACTTCTTCGCTCACAGCCACAAAAGCCGTGTATTCCGACAGCAAGCGATAAGTCAGAGCAGTATTAGTCACAGCTTCCACCAGAGATTTAGTCTCGCCACCAAACATTTGATTCATTAAATCTTTAATGCGCGATCGCCCCCAAAGTTGAGCTACCGCCGGATTGCCAAAATCCGTAGCGGTTGCTGCGACAGAATTTGACTCTCGCTGCCGCCCGCCGGATTGAGCAAAATTAACAGGTAAAACTTGCTCGTAAGCTTTGCCACCTGCAAGAGTGCCGCGGATGCGAAGTTGGCCGGGGGCTCGATCGGCCTTTTTGCCAAACAAAACCAGTGGCCCACTCGCAAACAAGTCTGGGGGCGCGATCGGATAAATCTCCGGTTTTTCCCCCATTCCTTCCCAACTAACTTGAATATTAGTCAATACCGGACGATTAATTTGACTAAAAAACTTTTCTGCTGCTTCTGCTGACGGTTCATCTTGACGAATTACTTGAGACGTGCCTCTTCCCACTTCCGCCAAACGGTTGAGCAAAAAGCGATTCACCGAACCGCCGACACCAAAACTATAAAGTCGATTTCCTGGTTTCAGACTCTGGTGAACCAGAGCCAGCACTTCATTTTCATTACCAATGTAACCGTCCGTAATTAATACAATACTCCGCAGCCTTCCCGTAGCCGCCGGAAAATTCATCACGGTTTGAAGGCCGTTAAGCAGTTCAGTACCACCGTTAGCCTGCAACTTCTCGATATAATTAATAGCACTTTGTCGGTTGGCTGGCGTATTTGCTAAAGGCGTTGTTGAAAGCGCTTTCGCAGTGTTGGCAAAATCAATAATAGTAAAAGTATCGTTGGGATTCAGCCCTTGAATGAAGCGGCGCATCAACTCCTGAGATTTTGCCAGCGGTTCGCCCTGTTGAGAACCGGAAGTATCCATCAGAAACACGACATCTTTAGGTACAATTTCATTAGTTTTGTAGTTCAATGCCGGAATTAAATAAGTAGCAAAATGACCGCCCCGCTTGTCGGATTGAGTCAAAATAGTTGCGCGAGTATTTTCGCCAGCGACTCGATAGCGCAGAATTAAATCTTTATTGGGAATTGTGTCAGAATTGGCTAATTGGACTTGCACAATATTGCCGCTGCGGTGAGTGGTAATTTGATGGGAAGTAGAGCGGACATCGCCGATCGCAACTCCGGCATCTATTTCTACCGAAACAGCAATATTGTGACCCGATATCGTTCCCGGAGGCAAGACAGGCGGGTTAATGCGATCGGCATCGGTATTCACCCCCCCCTGCCCCCCCCTTAGCAAGGGGGGGAATTGAGAATCGCCCCCCCTTGCTAAGGGGGGGAATTGAGAATCGCCCCCCCTTGCTAAGGGGGGGAATTGAGAATCGCCCCCCCTTGCTAAGGGGGGGTTGGGGGGGGTCGAATTTCCCGCCCCTGAAGACTCAGAACGATCGCCCCCCCTTACTAAGGGGGGGTTGGGGGGGGTCGAATTTCCCGAAATATAGCGAGGCCCTACCACCATTGGAAACACAAATTCGTAATCGCCGCCGGCAAACTTGAGACTTTCCGTGTAGCGAATCGTAACTTCAATTTTTTCTCCCGGTTTGATATTAGCGAGAGACTGAGTAAAAATATTGGATCGTTCTTGTTCCAACAAACCCGCACTCCGGCCTTGCTTTCTGGCTTGTTCGTAAATTTCCAAAGCTTCCTCGCGCCGTTTGATATCAGCTTTAATAGTTCGTGAGCCTATTTTAATTTCCATATCATCCACCGCCGCTTCGTCGGGCAAAGGAAATATATAAACAGCTTCTATAGATTCAGGAAAAGGATTTTCAAACTTCTGAACAACTTCGACGCGGGAGATATTGCCAGCTATTTTGGCTTTAACTTCAGTCTGCTTGAGAGGAAAGACTTGTTCTGAGGTCGTATTTTGAGTTTTGACGAACAAACCGCCGACTCGACAGCGAGTTTCGGGCGATCGTCCGCCATTGCAATTAACATCGTTACTAGCGATGATTTTCGGCGACACAGACGAATAATTTTCCCCAGGCTCTTTTGCCCGCGCTGCATTGGGAGCGCCCCACGCGCCACACTCGTTAGCGAAGCCCTCGAAGAGGATCGCAGCGAGCAATGCCATACCAGTACAAAGCAACCGTTGAGGGGAGAGAACGCAGACAAACTTCATAGCTGTTGTTTTTTAGCAGACTTGAGGTGCTTTGTTTACCATGACTTTACGATTGCCGAAACGTTCCTGAGTTAGCTTTTTGGGAAAAATGACTGAGCGCGTAGGGCTGATTTTAGATTTTAGATTTTAGATTAACTCTACAGGCGCTCATGGGGGAGTGGAACTTTTGTCTAGATTGCTGTGGGCTTGCATCTGTATTTGGGTGAGGTCGGTTGGGGCGATCGTCCGCGAACCCAACCTAGAAGATTGTATGATAGTTAAATAATTAAATAACTCTAACCTCAACCTCTCAATCTCTAATAAATTGAAAAAGCCATGAATTTTATTAACCCCAAAACCGACTTTGCATTTAAAAAAATCTTCGGCTCTGCTGACAGCAAAGACATTTTGATTAGCTTCTTAAATGCCATCCTCTACGAAGCGCAGCCAGTCATCGAAGATTTAGAAATTCTTGACCCTTATTTAGCTCCCAAAATCAAAGGAGTCAAAGATACTTACTTGGATGTAAAAGCAAAAATTGGTGGCAGCAAAACTGTGATCATTGAAATGCAGGTATTGAATGTAGAATCCTTTGAGAAGCGGATTTTATACAATGCTACCAAAGCTTACTCAGTGCAATTGAAAAGCGGAGAAAACTACAACCTCTTAAATCCCGTGATTGCCTTGACGATTACAGATTTCCAAATGTTTGAGCATCTGGAAACAGTAATTTCGCGGTTTTGTATCAACGAAAAAAACAACTTAGTCGATTATTTGGCGGATGAATTAGAATTTGTATTTGTTGAATTGCCAAAATTTGACAAGACTTTAGCAGAATTAGAGACTCTGACTGATAAGTGGATATATTTCATGAAAACCGCTCGCACGTTAAGGTCTGTGCCGGAAGAGTTGGGAAATGTACCGGAACTCCGCAAAGCTTTTACAATTGCCAATGAAGCAAATCTCGATCCTGATGAATTGGAGGATTTAGAAAGGCGAGAAATTTTTATTCAAGACCAGCGCGGTGCAATTACCAAAGCTACCAGAATCGGGATAGAACAAGGAATCAGACAAGGCATCGAACAAGGCATCGAACAAGGTATCAAACAAGGAAATGTGACATTAATTGTTCGTCAGTTGGAGCGCAGTGTCGGCCTGCTGTCGCCGGAGATTCAAACCCGCATCGCTCAGTTATCCGCTCAGCAATTACAGAATCTAGGAGAGGCACTATTAGACTTTGCCAGCGTGTCAGATTTGACAACTTGGTTGCAAGCACATAACAATCGTCAATAATTTGGTCAAATGGGTGTAGGGGCAATCCCCCGTGGTTGCCCTTATGGATTACCTATGTCACATTTGAGTCTGACCTGACATTGAAGCATCTAAAGTCGAAAATCCTATGAGCAAATTTGTGTTTGTGACCGGCGGCGTGGTTTCCAGCATCGGCAAGGGAATTGTCGGTGCTTCCTTGGGCCGCCTATTGAAGTCGCGGGACTATTCTGTCTCGATTTTGAAGCTAGACCCCTATATTAACGTTGACCCCGGCACTCTGAGCCCGTTTCAGCACGGAGAAGTCTTTGTCACGCAAGACGGTGCAGAAACAGACTTGGATTTGGGGCACTACGAGCGTTTTACCGATACTTCCATGTCTCGCCTCAATAGCGTCACCACTGGTTCCATTTATCAAGCGGTGATCAACAAAGAACGCCGCGGTGAGTATCAGGGGAGCACGGTGCAGGTGATTCCGCACATAACTAACGAGATTAAAGATCGAATTCACCGAGTAGCAAAAAATACCAATCCCGATGTCGTGATTACGGAAATCGGCGGAACGGTGGGAGATATTGAATCTTTGCCGTTTTTGGAGGCAATTCGCCAGTTTCGCAAGGATGTCGGGCGGCAAAATGTTGTGTATATGCACGTGACGCTGATACCTTGGATTCCTTCGGCTGGGGAGATGAAAACTAAACCGACTCAGCATTCGGTGAAGGAATTGCGGTCGATCGGCATTCAACCAGATATTTTAGTCTGTCGGTGCGATCGCCCGCTGTCTTTGGGCATGAAACAGAAATTGTCGGAATTCTGCAATGTACCCGAAGAATGCGTCATCACCGCTCAAGATGCTAAAAGTATCTACGAAGTGCCGCTGATGATGGAACAGGAGGGTTTGGCGCAACAAACGCTCAATTTGCTACAACTCGAACATCGCCAGCCAGATTTGCATCAGTGGCAAACTTTAGTCAACAGGCTTTACAGTCCCAATCACAAAATTGATATTGCTTTAGTTGGCAAATACGTGCGGTTGAATGATGCTTATCTTTCGGTGGTCGAAGCTTTGCGGCACGCGGCAATTGCGATCGGCTGCGACCTGAATTTGCACTGGATTAACTCAGAAGATTTAGAATCGGGAAACCTCGATAATTATCTCAAAGGTATCAACGGCATTCTTGTACCGGGAGGTTTTGGGGTTCGGGGAGTTGACGGCAAAATAGCGGCGATCGAATATGCTAAACACCACAAAATTCCATTTTTGGGCTTGTGTTTGGGGATGCAGTGTGCTGTGATTGAATGGGCGCGCAACATCGCCCAACTAAAGGATGCCAACAGCGCTGAATTTGACCCAGATACAGCAAATCCGGTAATTAATTTATTGCCAGAACAGCAAGATGTAGTCGATTTGGGCGGTACAATGCGACTGGGTTTGTATCCGTGCCGTGTCAACCCAGACACGCTAGCTTTCAAACTTTATCAGAAAGAAGTGATTTACGAGCGACACCGCCATCGGTACGAATTTAACAACGCCTACCGCAATCTTTTCTTAGAATCAGGTTATGCAGTCTCCGGTACATCTCCAGACGGCCGCTTGGTAGAAATGATCGAATTTCCCAACCATCCCTTTTTCATAGCCTGCCAATTTCACCCCGAATTCCAATCTCGACCTAGCGCCCCCCACCCATTGTTTCAAGGGTTTATCCAGGCCGCTAGCATCCAGGGAAAGCAGGAGGTTTTAGAAGATGAGGGTCGCGACTTGGTGGCTGGGAAAGTTGCAGCAAACTGATCTCATCTCATGTGCGATCGATTAGTTCTGATATATTAGAGGTCTGTAGGGGCGGTTCCGAGTAGACAATATTCAAATCGCCCCGACAATGGACATTACAAAACCCACCCAACAGACCAATAGGATTTGATAGGGGTCGCACTTACCGGACTAGATATCGGGCAGCATTCTCAACGAGTGAAAAACCTCCCCCCCAACCCCTATGCTAGGGCTGGGGGGCTAGTACCACAAGGGAGAAGGCAGAAGGTAGAAGCCAGAAGGCAGAAGCCTGAAGGTAACAATGCTGATATTTTTACTTAACTTTTTACGGATTTCAAGGGTGATACCATTTCCCAAAAAAAATGTAACTTTAGCCAACTTCCCAACCCCGATAGTCATTAGTCATGCCCTATCTAAAATCTACAATCTAAAATCTAAAATGGTATGAGTTGTCAAACTATCCTAAAATACCAGGAAACACAGGTTTGAGGAGGCTTTGTGGCTTATTGGAGCAAAATTACTTATGAGAAAAGTACATACATAATTGACCTTGACACTATTAGTGCTTTTTCTAGCGAACTGGATAACAAGCGTCTCACCTTTTGGCTGCCTAATAGCAGTCAGCCGATTATCCTCAATCCCCAAGGCAATTCTGAGGCTTACAAGCAAGTTCTCGATTACCTCAAAAAAACCATCGATCGCAATTCGAGAGGTTCGTGGATTAAAATTCATTATGACCGCAAAGAATTTGCGATCGATATGAGTCGAATTAGCTCTTTTGCTTGCGAACAGAACGGTCGGCTAAGCTTTTGCCTGCCTGACAGCGCAACTAATATTATTATCCTGCGCCAAAACAACCCGGAAACTTATCAAGAAATTCAGGAATACATTAAAAATACGACTGGACAATCTCTGCCATGAAGCAGTCATTAGTCGTTAGTTGTTAGTCATTAGTCATTAGTCATTAGTTAGAAGCATGAACAATGAAGGAGGAAGGAAGACTATTTTTAGTAAATCCTAACATTCATTTTAATTTTTTTTGGGGTAAGGTGCTTAGGTTGCACCCTAAGTTTAGATATGAAAAAAGCGCAATAAACTGCGCTGCTTTTTTAAATTTTAACTATTGAACAAGCTGCCAAGCTAATTTGGCCGCGCCTACCATGCCTGCTTGATTGCCCAATTCAGCAACCAATAACTGTAAATCTTCGCGAGAAGTTGGCAACACCCGCCGCTCAATTTCTTCTCTCACATTCGGCAAGAAAAATTCTGCACCTGCACTAATTCCACCGCCGATAATAATAGCTTCTGGCGTCAAAATATAAATGAGACTTGCCAAACCGATACCCAGATAGCGCCCGTAAATTTGCCAAAATTCTAAAGCTTTGGCATCTCCAGATTTAGCTAGATTTGCTAATTCTAGCGGTTCCAAACCCGTTTCCCGGCGAATTGCTTGCACCGAAACGTACTGTTCTAAAGAACCGCGATTGCCGCTGTTGCACTCCGGGCCGTCGGGATTTATAGTAATCAATCCTAGTTCTCCGGCCGCGCCTTGATGACCTACAAATAGTTTGCCGTCTAGGATAACTGCACCGCCGACTCCTGTACCTAAAGTTATTAAAATTAGGTCTTTAAAGTGCCTTCCTGCGCCCAACCAAGCTTCTCCCAATCCGGCACAGTTGGCATCATTTGCTAATATTGTCGGCAGGCCAGTTTTAGCTTCCAACCAGTCAGCTAGGGGGACGTTATGCCAGTTTTTGAGGTTAATTGCTACTCTGGCTATTCTGCCGGCGGCGTCTGCGGGGCCTGGAGTGCCGATGCCGATCGCACTTACAGCATTTTCGACCGGATTCAGTTGTAAAATAGCATCCGTCATCGCGGCTAAAACTGCTTCTGGCGTTGCGGGTTGAGGGGTTGGCACAGTTAAGGATTGGTTACAAAGACCATTTTCGCTAAATCTGCCGAGTTTAATGGCGCTTCCGCCTAAGTCAATGCCGATTACTTGTATCATTCGGTTTGGGTTTGGGATGCAAGGATTTGGGATAAATCCTCATAGGATAAACATATTTTATGGTGCGGATTGTGCACCTTACCAATTGAGTTTGTAGTGAGAATTTAAATACTGTCACTCCTATTTTAGTGTATAAAAATTAGCGAGGAAACTGCGCTTAATTATTAATAGTAGTATCATACCGATCGCAATCCCTAGCAAAAATTATGGATACCAGCGAGTTCGCCTATTGAATTTCGCCTAACTTACGTTGCGCTACCTCTCGGTTGTGCAAAGCATCGTGATAGTCTGGTTGGAGAGCAATTGCCTGGTTATAAGATGCGATCGCCTCTTCAAATCTTCCTAAATTATACTGCTCATTCCCTCGATCGCACCACGCTTTCGCCTCTACATTAACTTCCGATTCTGCCTCCACAGCTTCTGCGCCTCTGCGGTTCCCTTCCCCAGAAAAACCCAAACCATTCCCAACAAACACCGCCTCAATCACCCTCCCCTTTGTATCCTCCTCCTCAACCTCCGGCAGCGGAAACCGTGTCAATATCTCCCGCCCAATTTGCCTCGCCACCTCTGACAATTCCCCGCTGCCAATTCTACCTAACAATACCAGCCGCTGCGCTAATTCCTGAAGCGATGCCACCGCATCCGTAGGGGCGGTGCCCCCGTGCCCGCCCTGCAGGTTTTCGCCCTCTAACAATCTTTGCCGAAACCGTCGTAGCCAAGCCGCCAATTCACCATCTTTAAGGCGTTTTGCGATTAAGAATCCCGCTAAATCTCCTCGACTCCAGCCGGCATTCACCCCTTCCAGGATTTCCATGAATTTCGACTCGTATTCCGCGTCAGTTAAGGTTGGGCGGGGCGCAGGTGGTGGCGGCAGTGGTGGGGGTGCGGTTCCTAATAGGCGCTGGATGAGTCGTTTGAGGAATTGCCAAATTTTGTTTAGCATTTGTGGGGATGGGTTGGGTTGTTTCTATTTTATACCAATGCGGACAGGTTTGTCGGTATCTGCGATGGGAAAGGGGCGGGTGTTTGAGTATCTGGGATGGGTGGGGCGGCTTGATGAATTCTGCTATTTGATGATATAAATTTCGGCTAACCCGCCCTACCAATTTTGCTATTTTAGATGTATTATTTTATTATCAAATACCGTAGGGGCGGGTTCGCCAACCATCTATAATTCCCATCCCAAATATTGATAAACCCGCCCCTACCCAACCAACTAACCCATATTACCAAATACCGTAGATAGAGTGAATATCAAAGAAACCGGGTTTTTTCCTAATCTGCGGATTATCGCGAATATTTTTCGTAAAAACCCGGTTTCTGGCCACTCGCTTTGTTCCTACTTTAAAAGCGGATAATACAGTTCTCCTGTTGAGTTGATATAACCGGCCCGATCGCCCGCTAAATCCCCCGTTCCCATAAATACATCAACTCTCCCCGCCCCTTTGATTGCGCCGCCAGTATCTTGATCCAAAACGTACCGATTCACAGCATTTTGTTCGAGTTGTCCTGCCCCATTCGGATAAGGGAGTTTTGTACTAATTAATGCTAGTGCACCGGGTGGCATTAAAGCTTTGTCGGTGGCGATCGACCTTTCGGCAGTTACTGGCACTCCAATGCTTCCTGTGGCTGGAGCTCCATTACTATCCCGGAAGAATACAAAGCTTTCATTTTTCGGCAAATATTTGTTCATATCTGCGGGAAAGTTGGTAAAATATTCCCTTAGTTTCGGCAAAGTTAACTCTTCTAAAGTAAACTTTCCGTCTTTAACTAATTCTCGCCCGACTCCTGTATAACTGTGACTGGTTTTGCCTGCAAAACCGACGGTCATCTCGCTACCATCTGTTAGTTGCAATCTCGCAGAACCTTGGACGTGCACGAGAAATGCTTGGAATCGATCGCGCAACCAAACTAATTCTAATCCTCGCAGCAATCCTTTACTTGCCTGCAAAGCATCTGCGCCTTCTAATTGCAATCTTGTCGGGTGAGGTTTCGGCCAAGATGCCATGTTTGGCGGCATCCGGTACAGGGGATAACGGTATTCGGAATTCGGCGTCCGAGATGCTGCGTAAGTCGGCTCGAAATAACCTGTAAATGCGACTGTTCCTTTGCCATCTTTGCCCGTGGATTTGTAAAGTACAAACTCGCGCTTGACAGATTCCTGAAGTTGTGCTGGGGTTGTGGAACTGACAACTAATTGGCGGAATCGATCGAGGGAACGGCGGACTCGATCGCGCGTAACTCCTGCGACTGGATAGCGGCTGTAAGCAGTGGCGGCGGCTGATGTATTGAGATAGCGGAGGCTGTGGTCGATCGACCTTAACAGCAATTCTTTATCGCCCGGTTTGCCATTTTCGCCCCAGATTTGAGCGTCAAAGGCGATCGACTCCAATTCACTCGCTTGCAATTGATTTAGACTAATTGGTTCCAGCGGCCGCACTGCAACGGCGGGCACGGAAAAAGCGATCGCCAAAACGCAACAGGCGATGGCTAATAGCTGATAGCGAAAAATCTTGCTCAATTTCCAATCTTCCCTACTCAATTGATTATTTTCCTTATTCATCGTATCGTTCGACACTAGAAGTAAATATCGGTTCTACGCGAATTGCGAGAACGCTGGTAGGCCGAACTACCATGTATTCGCCTTGAATATTTTTAATCGGGACATTAAGAAATTCTCTTGAATCTTGTTTCGGCACCAGCGTACTGCTGTACCACTTTTGAAAATCTTGCAGCGTTGCGAAACGCACTTCTTCGCGATGGCCACCATCAAGCAGCAGGTGCACGGAATATTCGCTGGGTGTTCTAGGCATAGCAGATGGGGAGAGTTGTTGGAGGACAATCAAAAATCTAAAATCTAAAATTGATGTGGTTGCCGTTCTGAAAAACTTACCCATAAATACCCAAATCTAGACATAGCTAGACATGAGTGCTTTTGGTGTTAACTTCCTGCTTCACAGTAGCGACAACATGACTGCTGTCGGGTTTGCCTACTCCACAGGCTGACACGGTGGAACTCACCGCCAATTCTGAATGTTCTGGAATATAAATACCTTCAAACCAACGTCCTATGTTTTTCGCTGCATTCAAGTCGCGGTCTTGAACCTGCCCGCAATCGAGACATTCAAAGACTCGGACTTTTAATGGCATCTTATGCCGATGATTACAGCAATTTGAACAGATTTGACTGCTAGGAAAGAATCGATCTATGAGCGTCAATTTTGAGTTAAACTTTTCGGTTTTATATTCAAGTTGACGCTTGAATTCGTACATACCGCAGTCGGCGATTGCACCAGCTAACTTGTGGTTCTTCAAAAATGCCTTAACATTCAAATCTTCAATCTTCACCTCACTGTGGTTTTTGGCGAGGTAAGTTGTTAACTTGTGAATAGCATCTTTTCGGATGTTTGACACTTTTAGGTGCAACTTTGCTAGTTTAGTGACAGCTTTAGCGCGGTTTTTTGAGCCTTTGACTTTACGACTAACAGAGCGCTGCAATCGTTTTAACTTCTTGCTCATCTTGCGGTAGGCTTTAGGATTGGCAAAAACCTTCCCGTCACTGGTGACAGCCAACTCTTTGATACCAATGTCAACGCCAATAGAGGGACGGTCTAGAGACACTGTGGGCTGTTCTATTTCGTACTTGATAGCAATGAACCATCTGTCAGCAGTTCTACTAATTACACAGTTGTGAACTGCCGTAATTGGTAATGGTTCGTGCAGCCTAACCCAACCTATTTTAGGGAGTTTGATACGGTTGCCATCGTTACTGATACCAGGTTTTGCTTTAGTTCCTTGCTCAAGATAAAAGCTGTCCTTAGACTTGCCTTTTTTCTTAAATCTAGGCTGTTTTGATACTTTTTTAAGGCATCTATCCCATGCCGTCCTAACTTCAGTGAGAGCCTGTTGTGGACTTGCTTTCGAGCTTTGATAATACCAGGGATTAGCTGGTTTTATTTCAGCCACTAGGCGCTTGTGCAAGTCAATCGCAGAAGGGATCTTAATAGTTTTATCAGTCTCCCTGAGTGTCAATGTTTCAAGAATGATTGAATTTGCCCAATTGTAAGCGTGTCTTGATACTCCACAATGTTGACGGAACCAAGTGACTTGTCTGTTATTAGGTTTTAATTCTGTCTTAAAACTGAGTAACATCTTGATTTTTTCTGTGTTACTCTCATTATATACACAATAAATACACAGCGTCAAGATGGCAAGAAAAAAGATTTACAGTGAGGCAAAACGTAGGCTTAGCTTGAGTTTGACAGAAACCGCTATCAGATGGCTAGAAGTAAAACAGACTCAACTCACGGCTAGCAGTCTCAGTGATGCTATAGAAAGAATGGCTAGAGAGTTACCCAAAAAGTCCATTGATGGGTAACTATGTCTAAGAATTCGCTTGCAGTAGCATTCCCTCATCTAGTAGGTTGGGTGGAGGGAGAGGGGGAGACGGGAGAGTGGGAGAGACCGGAGAGTTGTTGCAGGAAAATCTCAATCTAAAATCTAAAATCTAAAATCGATAGAGTTGTTGCAGGAAAATCTCAATCTAAAATCTAAAATCTAAAATCTAAAATCGATTGACGGCGGCCCCCATCTGCGGCTACGCTGTGAAAATAAGGCTGCTTTCCTCAAGGAGGAAGCAGCCCGCGTCGCTCAAAAATCTAGTTGCACTGCCCAAAGCTGCTACCAACAGCAATGGACAGCTAACCGCCAAACTGAGTAAGCAGTATGGAGGCTAATGGAGAATTCTAACATTCTCTGTAGCCGCCCTGCTCTGTGTTAACGTGCGGGGCGGCTGGGTTTTTGGGTTTTCCTAGAAAAACCAAAAACCAGGAGACCATATTATGTCACAGGAATTCGTGCCTGACGATAACTTGTCCGCGCGTCCAAATGACACCTCAGCAGTATCGGAACAGGAAGTCGTGCGGATAACGGTTGTCGGTTCCCGCGCAGCCGTGTTAGAAACCATCCACACCTTGTACCGACTGGGATTTGCCGCCGTCGGGGATTGGAGTCCGCCCCAGCGAGGTGCAAAGCCGGGACAAGTGATAAGCGTACTCATTCGCCGATCGCGCAAAGCCTAAAAATAGGATGAAATACGGTAGGGACACTCCAAAAACCCATTGGTGTCAACAATCGCCTGAAACCATTGATAAATCTAGCTTTTAACCCAGTCTAGATCCCCCTAAATCCCCCTGGTTGTTGGGGAGTAGGGGTTGACTTTGAGAAGACTCTTGTCCCACCCCCTACTCCCCTTCTTAAGGGGGGCTAGGGGGGATCTAGATTTAATACTCAAACAACAGTCTGTGATTGGGTTAGACGTTAAGTTGACACGAAGAAGGGTTCTTGGAGTGTCCCTACAATGATTAATCTGGCGGAATACAGGGATTGTGTATTTTAGAACACGATTTGACCGCAACACTTAAAATAGTCTTGATTTACCGATCGACTGCACCCTTTTCTCATCAATATTTCTGGTTAGCTGGGGGTGTCTGTGGGCCGGAGTTGCTAGGTTCTGCTTCCAAAAGGCTGATAATGGTGCACAATTTCAAATTAACAACAAAACTTGCACTATTTTGAGTAAGCTTTTGGGGGAACAGCTTAGAAAGCTTGTTTCTAAGACTGATGCAAAATATCAAATTAATCCTCAACCTTGTCCAATTACTAATTACGAACCTATGCCCCGTCGTCAAGACTTAAAAAAGATTCTTCTCATTGGTTCCGGCCCAATTGTTATCGGTCAAGCGTGCGAATTTGACTATTCAGGGACACAAGCTTGCAAAGCTTTGCGAGAAGAAGGTTTTGAAGTAGTGTTGGTGAATTCCAACCCGGCAACGATTATGACCGATCCCGAAACTGCCGATCGCATTTACATCGAACCTCTAACGCCGGCCATCCTCGAACAAATCATCGCTAAAGAAAGACCTCAAGCAATTTTACCGACAATGGGCGGTCAAACGGCGCTAAATTTAGCAGTGGCCGTCGCTAAAAATGGCGTTTTAGAAAAATACAACGTCGAGTTGATTGGTGCTAAGTTGCCAGCAATTGAAATGGCAGAAGATCGGCTATTATTTAAGGAAGCGATGGCGCGAATCGGTGTCGCTGTTTGCCCTTCGGGAATCGCCAACACTCTCGACGAAGCCAAAGCAATTGGTCACCAAATCGGCAGTTATCCGTTAATTATTCGTCCTGCTTTTACAATGGGCGGCACGGGAGGCGGCATTTCTTACAATCAAGAAGAGTTTGAAGAAATGGCACAAGGCGGGATAGACGCCAGTCCGGTATCGCAAATTTTGATCGAACAATCTTTGATTGGTTGGAAAGAGTACGAACTGGAAGTAATGCGAGATTTGGCAGATAATGTAGTGATTATTTGTTCGATCGAGAATCTCGACCCGATGGGCGTCCACACCGGCGATTCGATCACCGTCGCCCCCGCGCAAACTCTCACAGACAAAGAATATCAGCGCCTGCGAGATGCTTCGGTGAAAATTATTCGCGAAATCGGAGTTGAAACCGGCGGTTCCAATATTCAATTTGCCGTCAATCCAGTCAACGGAGATTTCATCGTTATTGAAATGAACCCTCGGGTTTCGCGTTCCTCCGCCTTGGCCTCGAAAGCAACTGGTTTCCCTATTGCCAAAATGGCGGCAAAATTAGCGGTAGGTTACAGCCTAGACGAAATTTCCAACGATATTACCAAGAAAACTCCGGCGTCTTTTGAGCCGACAATTGACTACGTGGTGACGAAGATTCCCCGATTTGCCTTTGAAAAGTTCCCCGGTTCCGAACCGACTCTGACAACGCAAATGAAGTCAGTTGGAGAGGTAATGGCGATCGGGCGCAGCTTCAACGAATCCTTCCAAAAAGCCCTGCGGGGATTGGAAACAGGCCGCGCGGGTTTCGGGTGCGACAAACCGGAAAAGTTGCCGAGTTTGGAACAAATTCGCGCCGGATTGCGGACGCCAAATCCAGATCGCATTTTTACAGTTCGCCACGCGATGATGATGGGAATGTCGGTGGAAGATATCTTCGAGTTCACAGCAATCGACCCTTGGTTTTTGGATAAAATGCAGGAATTGCTGGAAACTGAGAAGTTCTTGAAACGAACGCGGTTGGAACAGTTGACAAAAGAGACAATGTTTGAAGTAAAGCAGTTAGGTTTTAGCGATCGCCAAATTGCTTACGCCACCAAAACATCGGAAGATCAAGTCCGCGCTTACCGCAAACAGTTAGGCGTAATTCCGATTTACAAAACAGTCGATACCTGTGCCGCTGAATTTGAAGCGTTTACACCGTATTATTATTCCACCTACGAAGCGGGAGCGGCAATTTGGGAATTGGGCGATGAAGAAAAGAAAATTTCGCCTGTAGGCCACAGTCTCGCGCCGGAGTCGGAAGTTTTGCCTTCTACCAAACGAAAAGTGATGATTTTAGGTGGCGGGCCGAACCGGATCGGACAGGGAATTGAGTTTGATTACTGCTGCTGTCACGCTTCCTATTCCCTAGGAGAAGATGGCTTTGAGACAATTATGGTCAACTCGAACCCGGAAACGGTTTCGACGGATTACGATACGAGCGATCGCCTGTATTTTGAACCGCTCACAAAAGAAGATGTTCTCAACATCATCGAAGCCGAAAATCCCGAAGGAATAATTATTCAGTTTGGCGGACAAACCCCACTGAAATTAGCGCTTCCTTTACAAAAAGCTCTGGAAAATCACCCCGATGTACAAACAAAAATTTGGGGTACTTCGCCGGATTCCATTGATACTGCTGAAGACAGGGAGCGATTTGAAAAGATTCTGCGCGAGTTGGATATTCAGCAAGCTGCTAACGGTTTGGCCCGTAGTTTTGAGGATGCTTTAATAGTAGCTCAACGGATAGGTTATCCGGTAGTGGTGCGACCGAGTTACGTATTAGGCGGGCGAGCCATGGAAATTGTTTATTCTGATACTGAATTGGAACGTTACATGACCTATGCCGTGCTAGTAGAACCCGATCATCCGATTTTAATTGATAAGTTTTTGGAGAATGCGATCGAGGTTGATGTAGATGCGATCGCCGATGTTACTGGCAATGTGACGATCGGCGGTATTATGGAGCACATCGAGGAAGCGGGAATCCACTCCGGCGACTCTGCTTGTTCTATCCCTTACCAAACGCTTCCTGACGCAGCTTTGGTAACAATCCGCCGCTGGACTGTAGAATTAGCAAAATCCCTGAAAGTCATCGGGTTGATGAATATTCAATTTGCTGTTCAAGGGGAAGAAGTTTTCATTTTGGAAGCTAACCCGCGCGCTTCTCGAACAGTGCCTTTTGTCTCCAAGGCGATCGGAGTTCCCTTAGCAAAAATGGCATCGCGAGTCATGTCTGGCAAAACTCTAGAAGCTTTGGGTTTTACTGAAGAGATTATACCCACTCATGTTTCGGTAAAAGAAGCTGTATTGCCCTTTGCTAAGTTTCCGGGAACTGATACTTTGTTAGGGCCAGAAATGCGATCGACCGGCGAAGTCATGGGAATTGACACCGATTTTGGCAAAGCCTTTGCCAAAGCTCAATTAGGTGCTGGACAAATGATGCCGCTGTTGGGAACTGTCCTGGTTTCGATGCGCGATCGGGACAAACTAGCAGTTGTACCCGTTGTCAAGGAATTCTTAGAATTGGGTTTCCGAGTAGTCGCAACTCACGGGACACGCAAAGTTTTGCGAGAGCAAGGTTTAGAGGTAGATTTGGAATTGAAACTGCACGAAGGGCGGCCGAATTTGTTGGATTCGATCAAAAATGAGAAAATTCAACTAATTATCACCACGCCTTCCGGCGAAGAATCCCGCGCCGACGGCATCTTTATCCGCCGCACAGCTTTGACTTACAAAATCCCGATTATTACCACAATAGCCGGTGCCAAAGCGACAGCAGCGGGAATTCGATCGCTCAAATCTCACCCGATGGAAGTAAAAGCAATTCAAGACTATTACCCGCAAACCTAGACTGCGAAACACTCAAAGGTAGGGTGTGCAGCGCGCACTATTAGTGTCAACTGAAGCTTTTAGTCCGCAAGTCCTCCCGCTCACCCGGCAGCCCGCCAGGGAATGAATTCCCTGTCTTATAGCGAAAGTCCTCTCAAAGAGGACTGAAGAACTCATTAGTCCTCATAGCGAGGACTTTCGCTTGGAGGTTCTTGTTGAAACCCCTGCGGAACTGAGGGTTTAACGTTAAGTTGACACCAATGACCGCGCACCTTACCCTAAACATAAGGTGCGCGTCACCAAAACCTAATCTGCATCGGAATCTAAAACTCCGCTAGACAGCATCAACCTCGGCCAAACTAACAAGAAAAAACCCATCCATGCTAATAAAGGAATCGCGACTAAAACCGTTATCCAAATAGTTTTTAACAAAAACCAACTACCGCTAATCAGGCTAGTACCAGTTAAAAGAATCGACCAAGGCTGACACCACCAAGGTTTGTAACTCCAAGGACTCATAGCTTTTTGATTAGAAAGTTTTTTATCAGAAAGAGATTTCATATTTTCAGTAATTTTTTATGGAGAATAGTCTGGCTAGCAGGATGAACCGAAGTCAAACATTCATCACTTCTGCTGCTGTCAGCGTTAATTCGGGAAAAGTTCGCGACACAATTCGTTCACTGCCTTTAAACGCGCTTCTTTGATAGTTACCATCTGCATCCAAAAGGTGAACAAATACAGTTGGAACTTTGGGATTTCCCAGAAATTCCCTGCTGCCAATTGCTAAATAATCGACAATCCAATACTCAGGAATTCCGACGCGCCGATATTCGTCCAATTTGTCTATATAATCGTCCTCCCAATTTGTTGAGGTTACTTCCACTGCCAATTGAATTGGTTCCCGCATTGCAGCATAAGCAGAACGGTTCGATCGCCACAAATCGCGATCGATTACGCTGACATCCGGTCTCCGCCCTTGTTCGATGCCAGCTTTACTTACAGTTCTGATAACGGCTGTAGTGTTGACTACATAATTCAAATTTAGTCGCCGGATTTCATCATTGAAGCCAAATAACATGAAATTAGCAACATCATCATGATTTCTTGTGGCATTCATCTCTACAATTTCTCCATTTACCAGTTCATAACGTCCATCTTCTGGACATTCTACAAGGAATTGGTCAAAGGTTAATTTCTGTGTGACTGTTGCAATCATAAGATTTATCCTTATTTTGCAGTAATACTATTAGTCTATATTACCACAGGCAGGAAGAAATTTGTTTTTTTGACCGCAGACATCCAATTCTCAAATCTAAAATATACAATCAAAAATCAAAAATCGATTCACGTAAATGGTAAAATACGATCGCCAGCGGGCAGATAGAGTTAAATATGTCACCTACTTGCTAGGGTAGAAAGTAATAAACCTAGAAATCGAGCCACTCCCAGGTCAACCCCGAACCATGAGACTAGACGAAGCCGTAGAATTTGCCGAAAACCCAGAGCCGCGCTGTCCTTGCGTCCTCCTGCTGGACACCTCCGGCTCCATGCAAGGCGCACCCATAGATGCCTTGAATGAGGGGCTGGAAATCTTTAGGAATGACCTAATTAAAGACGAACTAGCTAAAAAGCGAGTTGAAGTGGCGATTATTTCATTTGACAATCATATCAAAGTCGTGCAAGACTTCGTGACCGCCGACCAGTTCGAGACGCCACTGCTGACAGCTCAAGGACAAACCCACATGGGCGCTGGCATTCAGCTAGCATTAGATACTATTGCGGCCCGCAAATCCGAATACCGCAACAACGGCATTACCTACTACCGCCCGTGGGTATTTATGATTACCGACGGCGAACCTCAAGGTGAATCCGACGATGTTGTGGAAATAGCAGCACAGCGGATTAAAGAGGAAGAAACTAATAAGCGCGTGGCATTTTTTGCAGTCGGAGTGGAAGGTGCTAATATCACCCGTCTGGCGCAAATTGTCGAGCGCACGCCTGTAAAATTGAGAGGACTAGACTTTAGAGAGATGTTCATCTGGCTGTCGGCTAGTATGCAGAGAGTTTCTCACTCAAAAATTGATGAACAAGTAGCACTGCCGCCACCCGGATGGGGAACTGTTTAGTCATTAGTCATTAGTCATTAGTCATTGGTCATTAGTCATTGGTCATTAGTCATTAGTAAGAGTGCCGTGTCCCTACGGCACTGCCGTGTCCCTACAAGGGCTAGTACCTACGAACCCATAAAAGTGCTGTAATTAGGGATAAATCAACCCGTCCAGACTTTGCATAGTTGTGAATTTACGAAGTTTTGAGTTAAAGAGTTATTAATGCACAATTCATCCTTTAATTGGCAAGTTGTAGCGGCATCGGTGATAGGTACGAGCCACGAAAAAAGATCGCAGCCTTGTCAAGATGCCCACTGCTGGCGTCTCTTGCCAAACGGTGTTTTAGCGGCAGCGGTTGCCGATGGTGCGGGCTCCGCAGCACTCGCAGAAGTTGGGGCAAAAATTGCTGTGGAAGCGGTTGTTGAAACGATTTGCCAGCAACAGGAAAGGCTGCCTCAAAATGACGACGAATGGCAGGTATTCTTGACAGCATCACTGCAAGTGGCGCGGGCCCAGGTGGAAGCAGAAGCGGCTGTGCGGGAAGTGCCTGCGAGAGATTTAGCCTGCACTTTAATTGCGGTTGTTGCTACGCCGGAATTAATCGCAGTTGCTCAAATCGGCGACGGTGCGGCGGTAGCAGGTGACAGTGCAGGAAATGCGATCGCCCTGACTGTACCTCCCTGCGGCGAATACATCAACGAAACTATCTTTTTGATTTCGCCGAATGCGATAGAAACAGCGCAATTTCAGGTACTCCGGGAAAAACTGCGGCACTTGGCGGTGTTTTCCGACGGCTTGCAAATGCTAGCTCTCAAAATCCCAGAAGGCACGCCACACGGGCCATTTTTTGCCCCTTTGTTTCGGTTTTCTGGCGAGTGGAAAGAAGAAGAAGATGCCAAACAGCAGTTAGAGTCATTTTTGCGATCGCCCCGTGTTTCCGAACGCACCGATGATGACTTAACATTATTGTTAGCAACTTTTTCGAGTAATGTCTAGTCTGTTCAACTTGAGATATTGCACCATTCTCAAGAACAGGCTTTCCGGCCTGTTCCACAAAAGATAAATTTTCTTGTGGAACAGGCCGGAAAGCCTGTTCAGAAAAGGCTGATTGAGAATGGTGCAAGATGTGATCTCAACTCCACTTACAAAAAGGGGATAAAAAATTATGACAAGTTCACGAATTAGTGCCACAAACTTGTTGCGAGAAACATTTGATACTATGGGGTCTCTATACGCTCCCCTGTTGACAATCAATTTTCCCAATTTGATATTGTCCGCTATCAATAGTTTGGACAATCTGGGTTCAGCCGGTGTTGCTTTCAATATTATCTACTGGTTCGTGGCAGTTCCTTTATTGTCGGGAGCCATGATTTTCTACACTTACCGAAGTTTGACTCGAAATCAAGTAACTGTGGGTCAATCTTTCAATCAAGCAAACAGAAGATTGCTGCCCCTTATTTTGGTTTATATTATGTCTTCGGGGCTGGCGTTGGCCGGCTTCATTGCACTAATAATTCCCGGTCTTTATGTATCATATCGCTTAATCTTTTCCTTGTACGCTACCGTCATTGATAACTCTTCGGCGCTGGACAGTCTTAGCAGCAGTTGGGAATTAACTAAAGGGCGCTGGTGGTTGGTATTTCGAGCGAGTTTTCTGATCATTTTTGTGGTTTCCGTGCCAATAGTGTTGATGATCCTATTAATCAGTTCGACCGCAAATTTGCTAGCATCTAAGCTTGCAGGTAATCTACTCGGATTTTTAGCCGGGCCGTTGATGAATGTTTATTTGGTTTTATTGTACCAGCGCCTGCGGGAATCGGCAGCAACTATTAAATAGACATCTCCTAAAAATCAAATCAAGGGCTGTCAGGATACCTACCCCATAACAATTGTTGGAAATGTCTAATGAGCGGTGAAAATTTGGCGCAGTTCTATAATAAAATCGAGGTGTCAACAATTCTGCTTTAGTTTGTACAGTAGGTCGTCATTTGCAAGCACAAGAGATTAAGGATAAGCTCAACTCCCTAATTAGCGACGCAGATCTAATAGATCCGAGTTTAGCGAGAAGATTGGATGAAATCAATCGCTGGGTGAAAGATGTTAAACCCGGTTCGCTAACGGCTAAGAAATTTGTGATGGCTTTTTTGCTGCAGCTTATCCGAGATTCTCAAGTTTGGCTGGCAGTTCAATCTCTACCTTCGGAAAGAGAACAGCAAGCCGCTTTTGAGTTAATGACTCCGGGGGAAAGGTATTGGTACAGCTATCTGTTTCCTAAATGGCTGAGCGAAAACGATCGCAAATTTTACATCTGGAAACAAAAACTCAAGGCCGGCAAATTCGATCCGGCTGACGATCTCGTCATTCGTGCGATCGCAGCCCGAATAGTCGATCGCCAAGGCACTGTTTTGTATCGATATGTTGCAGATCTTTCTATGGCAACCGATTCGATCGTTAGCAATCGCCAACAGCAGCCCCTCTGCATTCAAGTCACTACTCTTTCGGATGAATTCTCTGAACAAAAATATCATAATTGGCAACAAACTCTTC
The DNA here is from genome assembly GCF_036705085.1 of Microcoleus sp. B6-A1. NCBI lineage: Bacteria > Bacillati > Cyanobacteriota > Cyanophyceae > Oscillatoriales > Microcoleaceae > Microcoleus > Microcoleus sp. B6-A1. Next base: position 31,882 of record NZ_JAUBTU010000012.1, on the reverse strand, counting down.
AAGATTGGGGGATTGACAGAGGATTATTTTTAAGTTATGATAAAAACGATGCAAATTTCCTGAATCAGTTAGTTAACATTGCATTATATAATAGTGATAATTTGCCCGCAGGTCGTTACCTCAAGTTCCCGTAAATCAAGCATATCTGCTGCTGAGAATAGTTCGACTGCTCCAAACTCGGTGAAAAAAAAATTTGACTAACTCACATATTGCACAATTTTCGACAATGCCAAAAAGCTAACCCCCAGCCTGCTTCTGGAAAAGGGAAAACAGACCAAGATTTTTCCTCCCCTTTTCTGTTTCCGGGAGGGGTTTGCCAGACGGTGGCAACAGGTGCTTGATACGAAGGCTAATTAACGGGAAGATTTACCGCAGCAATCCATAAGAGTGAAATAACTAGCAACTCGGCCTAAATTGAATTGAGATTTAATTTAATTGCGGTGGAATTGTTGGAAATAAAATCAAATTACATCAAAATCAAATACTATGACAGTACAAGGTACACAGACCGTTGAAAATAACTTGCAGAAAGTCTGGGAAGAACTGGAAGCAGCCAGAAAAATGCAGGATGAATGGATGAATTACGGGGTAGATTTTGTAGATTTGTATGTGGAAGATGCGGGCGGTGATTGGTTGGAAAAGTGGGGAAAATGTGAAGAAGAATTAGAGCGAATTAAACATAATGTAGATATTGAAGCAGTCAAAGCAGCGATCGACATTCCCAGCTTTCAGCAGACAAAACTGCTGGAAATTGCCTTAAATTGCCGTTATTCTACCAGCTATTACTCCGATCGCCCGGAGGAGTCTCCCGCTTGGCAAGAGGTTAAGTACAAACGGCTGTCACTCCTAGGGGGAGCGATTTTCGGTGCTGTTGTTAGCGATTACCTCTACCGCGAATATCCAGAACTCGATCCAGATGCTATCTCAACCTTAAAAGCTCGTTTAGCAGATCCGAAAAAACTTGGGGATTTTGCACAAAATTTGAAATTAAACGAAGTTAATGGGCGCGTCGGTAATGGAAAAGAAACAGACAAAAGCGAGTACACTAGAGTTTTTTCGGAGACTTTTGAAGCTTTGTTTGGGGCGATTTACTTGGAGTTGGATCGCGATTTTTGCCGTGGGGGAAACTGGCTGATTCAGCATTTGATTGAACCAAATGTTAGCCAGCATGGGGATCTAACTGGGCGGCGACAAGTTGCGCTAGAAAACGAGGTGAAACGGCGGGAAATCCTGGGTGCGGATATTCTAGATGCGATCGCGATCGACTATTTGTACAACCGCTTTCCCGAACGCAACGCCAGCCAGCTAACTCGCTGGAAAAATATGTTAGTGGCTAAAGAGATTTTCCCCAAAGACTTTAAGGCAAAACTAGGCAGTCATTACCTGGAATTGGAGAGCAATTTCTCGCGTACCCGCGACTGGTTGGTGGATAACTTTATCCAAACCGCAGTTGACGAACTGGAAGAGGAAACAGGCGATCGACTAAAATAAAATCAACTTGTCAAAAAAATTGGGGAAACAGCAATGGTTACACAACTGCAATCTCCCGAAAAATCACATATCATCTACCCCGACGATAACGGCGAACCGATGTCAAACAATACGGATCAGTTTCGATTAATTGTTTGGATTAAAGAAAACTTAGAATTGCTGTTTGCCGATGATCCAAATGTTTTTGTAGCAGGTGACTTGCTTTGGTATCCGGTGGAAGGCAATAACAAACTGTCTCAAGCACCAGATGTAATGGCAGTTTTTGGCATCCCCAAAGGATATCGAGGTTCCTATCAACAGTGGTATGAAAATGATATTGCGCCACAAGTCGCATTTGAAATTTGGTCGCGGGGAAATCGTCTGACTCCGATGATGCAAAAATTTCAATTTTACGAACGCTATGGTGTGGAAGAATATTATTTGTACGATCCAGAAAAATTGGAACTGATAGGATGGTTGCGGGCTGAGGGAAAATTAGAACAGATCGAACAAATGGACGGTTGGGTAAGTCCGAGAATGGGAGTGCGGTTTCAATTATCAGAAACTGGACTCGAAATGTTCGGGCCCTCTGGAGAACCGTTTAGGAGTTTTGTGGAACTTGATCGACTGATCCAGCAAGCCGAGGCGCGGGCCGAACAAGAACGGCTGCGGGCCGAACAGGCAGAAATGCTGCTGGAACAAGAACGATCGCGATCCCAAGCTTTGGAAGCAAGACTCCGAGAAATGGGCATCGATCCCAATCAATTGTAAGCACAACTGCAAAATTGAACTATTGTGGAACAGGCCCTCGTAGCCTGTTGCTGAATTTTCCAGGGCGGGCTCTCCTGCCCAATCCCTACTCCCCACAATAAAATTGAACTATTGTGGAACAGGCCCTCGTAGCCTGTTGCTGAGTTTTCCAGGGCGGGATCTCCTGCCCAACCCACAATAAAATAGAATTATCGTGGAACAGTCCCTCGTACCCTGTTGCTGAATTTTCCAGGGCGGGCTCTCCTGCCCAACCCCTACTCCCCACAATAAAATAGAATTACGGATTTATCAGTGGGGTAGCTTTCTTTAATCTAAAATCCAAAATCTCAAATCTAAAATCGATTGATGCCCCCATACCCTAAGCGAATTCTATGCAGTTGCAGCGCCAATTTAGCGGACAACTGATTGCGATCGACACCAAAAACGCGATCGCCAGTGGGGGTGAAGGTCGCATCTACCCGATCGCCCAAGACTCGTCCCTTGTAGCAAAAATCTACCACAAACCGACAGACGAAGACGGCGACAAACTCACAGTCATGTTCAGTATGCCGCCGGATGCGCCGATCGCCGAACCGGGACACGCTTCTATTGCTTGGCCGATCGATTTGCTGCATACTGTCGGCGGGCGAGAAAAAATCGTCGGTTTTGTGATGCCGCGCGTCAAAAAAGTGATGCCGGTACACACTTTCTATACTCCCAAAACCAGGCGCGAACAAAAACCGCTATTTAGCTATCTTTACCTCCACCGTACCGCCAGAAATCTCGCCTCGGCTGTAAACGCCCTCCACGTCAGGGGTTACGTCATCGGCGACGTAAACGAGTCGAACATTCTCGTGACGGATACGGCGTTGGTAACGCTGGTAGACACGGATTCGTTTCAAGTGCGCGATCCTTATACAGGTTACGTTTATCGGTGTCCCGTGGGGAAACCGGAGTTTACGCCGCCGGAGTTGCAGGGCCAGACTTTCCGCGATATCGATCGATCCCCAGAGCACGATTTGTTCGGTTTAGCGGTATTAATTTTTCAATTGCTGATGGAAGGTACGCATCCGTTTTCGGGAGTTTATCTCGGTAGCGATGAACCACCGTCTTTGGAAGCGAGAATTCGATCGGGCCATTTCCCCACAGGTACGAAGCGAATTCCCTACCGCCCGATGCCCGCTGCGCCTCCTTTCGAGATGCTGCATCCGCGGCTGCGGCAGATGTTTATCCGCTGTTTTGAGGAAGGGCACGGCAATCCTGCGGCGCGCCCGGATGCGAAAACTTGGGTGAATGCGATTCGGGAAGCGGAAGATGCTTTGGTAACTTGCAGCAAAAATAGTCAGCATAAATACGGAAATCATCTCAGTCGGTGCCCTTGGTGCGATCGGGCAAAACTCCTCAAAGGGCGCGATCCGTTTCCTTCGCGCCAAGCAGTCAGCCACGGATTGCACTTGCAGCCCGCGAAAATCAAGCGTAAAAAGCCCCAACCCCCGCCTGTCGTACCCCAGCCCGCAGTGCGTCGGCAACAGCCCTCCACGGGGCTGCCACGCCCCCTCGGTCAGTACGCAGTGCCGTTGCTACCGATGCCGATGTCTTCTCGGAGTCGGACTCCTGCGCCTCAGCTTCCCGTGGGCAAGTTTGAGCGCATTTTTCAGGATGCTGCTTGGGGTGGTGTTTGGGGTAGTTTGTGTTTGGCGGCGATCGGGGGGATTTATTCGGCAATAGCTGAGGGCGGCGGTGCTATTTTGGGGGCGATTTTTGTTGGTTCGATTTGGGGCTGTTTTTTTGGGGTGATGTGGGGAGTTTTTACTTTGCCGCCGAATCAGATTTGGCGGAAGTGGGGCGGAGTTTTGGTGGGGGCGGCTTGGGGGGCTTTTTTGTTGGCGGCGATCGGCGGTGCGGTGTTTGGGGCGATTAATAACAATGTGGCGATCGGGGAGAGGATTTTGGCTGGGGCGGGGGTTGGTGCAGTCTGGGGCTGTGTTTGGGCGAGTTTTCGGCCTCCTCTGGCGCTGCCGGCGGGGAGGGTGTGGGGCCGGCGGGGAGGGTCTTTGGGGGCTGTCTGGGGCTCGTTTGTGGGGACTCTGGCTGGTGTTTTTTTGGGGGTTGGGCTGGTGGTTTGGCAGCAATACGGTGTCCAGATGCGGCCGCTGAATGAGTTTGCGGGTTTGCTGCTGGGTGTGGCGATCGTGGCGGCTGGTGTCGGTTCTGTTGGGGGTGTGGTTTCTGGGGGTTTGTTGGGTTTTTGCGGGTTTGCGCCGAAGCTGCCGATTTCGTTTCAGCCTTCGGGGGTGAGGGGTGGGGCTTTGGGGGCGATTTGGGGCAGTTTTTTGGGGACTTTTGCGGGTGCTGTGTTGGGTGCGGGGGTGTCTGCGATGTTTCCGGCTGTTAGCGCTGGGGTGCCGGTGGAGTTGGGGCCTGTGGCGGGGGCGATCGTGGGGGCTGGTTTGGGGGCGATTTGGGGGGTGGTTTCGGGTACTGTTTGGGGGGCTTTGGGCAAGTGGTGATCGGTTGATGTCTGTTTTTGGGTGGAAAATCCGTGAATGGGTAGGTGTAAAAATCGAGGTGTTAAATTTTGAGGCTAGAATGTACGTGCTGCAAGAGTTTGAGGCTCTCTGTCTGAGAATACGATTCACGGAAAGTCTGAAAGTATTACAGGATAAGGCTTTGGAGTGAATATGAAATTTTGGGTATTGACAAGTCGAAGGCCGAAATGGTACTTTTGTTTTAGATTCACGGAACTGCACCTTGAAAACCAAATACAGCAATGCTTCTGGAACGGGCGGCCGCAATTAACCAAACTCCCTATCAGGGATTGAAACAACCCATACCTCATCGATCAGGAGATCGTAAGAAGCCGCAATTAACCAAACTCCCTATCAGGGATTGAAACAGGTAGTTAATAAATTCTTCAATTAAATTTTCCCTGCCGCAATTAACCAAACTCCCTATCAGGGATTGAAACCTAGGAGATATGTAGGTGGCTAATTTATTAAGAAGTTCGTTACAGCCGCAATTAACCAAACTCCCTATCAGGGATTGAAACTTTCCAAGTGCGCCGAGTTACGGACTTTTGGGGGAGATGCCGCAATTAACCAAACTCCCTATCAGGGATTGAAACTCTCAATTCCTCAGACCAAACCGCCAAACCCTCAGCGCCGCAATTAACCAAACTCCCTATCAGGGATTGAAACGATCAGGATGAGGCTACTGGTCAAGGTGGGTGTGCCGCAATTAACCAAACTCCCTATCAGGGATTGAAACTTAATTATTCTATATCTATTATGTATTGAAAAATTGTGCCGCAATTAACCAAACTCCCTATCAGGGATTGAAACCCGGAATTTTTCATTAGCTTAAATATGTCCGACCTGCCGCAATTAACCAAACTCCCTATCAGGGATTGAAACGACGGTTGATGGTGCGATAACCTTACCATCTCTCAAGCCGCAATTAACCAAACTCCCTATCAGGGATTGAAACTTAGATATATTCGGAAGACCTTGGATGCCTGAACACACTCTGCCGCAATTAACCAAACTCCCTATCAGGGATTGAAACAACATAACCCTTGATAAGTAACCCTTATCACTGCCGCAATTAACCAAACTCCCTATCAGGGATTGAAACCGATCCAGAGTTGCGGCGCAAAAGGTTAGAATTTACCGCCGCAATTAACCAAACTCCCTATCAGGGATTGAAACATTCAGTTTCCGCACAATTTACCGTGAGTACAAGCCGCAATTAACCAAACTCCCTATCAGGGATTGAAACTTTCTACTTCATCAAGTACATCTCGCATCGAATGACGCCGCAATTAACCAAACTCCCTATCAGGGATTGAAACTAAAGTTGTTTATTCAATCCGTCGCAACCCCGGTGCCGCAATTAACCAAACTCCCTATCAGGGATTGAAACCTGCAAGCAAGAAAGAGTAACAATGTCGAGCTATCGCCGCAATTAACCAAACTCCCTATCAGGGATTGAAACCATTTCCTAACAGTAACCCTACCTATTTACTAACAGGCCGCAATTAACCAAACTCCCTATCAGGGATTGAAACGATCGTATGAAATCTCTACCACTGCTAATTATTGCCGCAATTAACCAAACTCCCTATCAGGGATTGAAACGCCACAGAAGCATAAGCTTTGCGATTTTCACGATCGGCCGCAATTAACCAAACTCCCTATCAGGGATTGAAACAAACGAAGCACCACCCAAACCACCGAGAGACAGCAGGCCGCAATTAACCAAACTCCCTATCAGGGATTGAAACTACCAATAAAATGCACGGGGCAACCGATTCCGCCACGCCGCAATTAACCAAACTCCCTATCAGGGATTGAAACAAATACAGGACAACTGAGAGCTACCGCGAAAGCTGCCGCAATTAACCAAACTCCCTATCAGGGATTGAAACCAATTTTTTCCAGACAGAAAGGAGCGCAAATTTTGCCGCAATTAACCAAACTCCCTATCAGGGATTGAAACTTGTTGTCAAAGGCATTACCGCACCCCCTTAAATTTAAAAAGCCGCAATTAACCAAACTCCCTATCAGGGATTGAAACATTAATAGGTATTTTCTACCAATAAGAAACCGCTAGGCCGCAATTAACCAAACTCCCTATCAGGGATTGAAACTATTAAAGAAAGCGGTGGTAAAGATGTTCGTTTTGCCGCAATTAACCAAACTCCCTATCAGGGATTGAAACGTTAAGTGCGATCGGATGAACCGCACCCCGCACCATCGCGCCGCAATTAACCAAACTCCCTATCAGGGATTGAAACAAAAATGAAGAGGACGGGCTTGACTTGACCGACCCGGCTGCATAGCCGCAATTAACCAAACTCCCTATCAGGGATTGAAACCTCAGAATTGGCTTCTGCGAACAATTCCGCCTGTTTTCGAGCCGCAATTAACCAAACTCCCTATCAGGGATTGAAACGAAAAATCGAACCTGATGAAGACGGGGGACGCTCGCCGCAATTAACCAAACTCCCTATCAGGGATTGAAACATGTCGGCAGGCTGATAGTAAGCTTTCCAAGATTGCCGCAATTAACCAAACTCCCTATCAGGGATTGAAACTCTCCGTTGTCTGCCGTAAGCCAAATTGTAATTTTCGCCGCAATTAACCAAACTCCCTATCAGGGATTGAAACTTAAGTGCATAGGCTGCGCCTTGAGCTTCTTCGGTCGCCGCAATTAACCAAACTCCCTATCAGGGATTGAAACTAGTTCTTGGATAAATATCAATTTAGCAGATATAAAGCCGCAATTAACCAAACTCCCTATCAGGGATTGAAACTTTGTATACTTCTGAGCCCGTTTCTAAACCGATTAAGGCCGCAATTAACCAAACTCCCTATCAGGGATTGAAACTTCTTGGTCTGAGTGCCAAAGCATTCCTTCTCATTGCGCCGCAATTAACCAAACTCCCTATCAGGGATTGAAACTTGAAATAGAAAAAAGTGCTGAATGGATTGATAAAGCCGCAATTAACCAAACTCCCTATCAGGGATTGAAACTTTGTGAGAGGACTGCTTAAGAACTGCTTTAAGGCCGCAATTAACCAAACTCCCTATCAGGGATTGAAACTAATAACATCGGTTGACAGCCCGGAAAGACGGGCATTTAGCCGCAATTAAGCCGCAATTAACCAAACTCCCTATCAGGGATTGAAACGGCTCCGTAGCATGGAAGTTACCATGCAACGTCAAGCCGCAATTAACCAAACTCCCTATCAGGGATTGAAACGAGCTTCGCGAGTTGCAGTTAATTCAGAATCTAGAGCCGCAATTAACCAAACTCCCTATCAGGGATTGAAACTAGCTAAAATCAGACTAGCGACGAACCGGGGCATTACCGCCGCAATTAACCAAACTCCCTATCAGGGATTGAAACATAGTTAATTACGATACAAACTAAAGTGCTATAGATAGGCCGCAATTAACCAAACTCCCTATCAGGGATTGAAACAATTTTACTAAACCACGTTCAAATTGATTTAAAGCGCCGCAATTAACCAAACTCCCTATCAGGGATTGAAACAAAGTAGTGTTGAGTGTGACGGCAAAACTTTTAGGGCCGCAATTAACCAAACTCCCTATCAGGGATTGAAACTCTACTACTGAAAACCCAGACGCTTTACCGTCAAGCCGCAATTAACCAAACTCCCTATCAGGGATTGAAACATAAGGGGTACTTATCAGACGTGTTATAAGGGGTACGCCGCAATTAACCAAACTCCCTATCAGGGATTGAAACCTTTAACTTTTTTGGAACAAACCTTAAATCAGATAGCCGCAATTAACCAAACTCCCTATCAGGGATTGAAACTTTGCACCGTGCAGCACTAAACCCTGCTTACAGTGCGATAGCGCCGCAATTAACCAAACTCCCTATCAGGGATTGAAACTCAAAGAAGGCCTGCTGTCCGGGAATTCCTACCAATGCCGCAATTAACCAAACTCCCTATCAGGGATTGAAACGATAGCGATACAGCTTCAGCAGCTAACTCTTGGGCGTCTGGCCGCAATTAACCAAACTCCCTATCAGGGATTGAAACATTTGGTGACAGTTGGAGCTGAAAGCCATGCTCCACAGCCGCAATTAACCAAACTCCCTATCAGGGATTGAAACAATTTTCACCGCCTCAAGTGCTGCACGACTCCCAGCCGCAATTAACCAAACTCCCTATCAGGGATTGAAACACATAGAATTAGTCGGAAATAAACCAGCGGCGAACCGGGGCGGCACCGGCCGCAATTAACCAAACTCCCTATCAGGGATTGAAACGCAGCTATTGGCAGTTTCAGCAGCATCGGCGGGGCTGGGCCGCAATTAACCAAACTCCCTATCAGGGATTGAAACTAGATATTTTTCAAGGGTCAAGCGCCGGCTGCTAATGCCGCAATTAACCAAACTCCCTATCAGGGATTGAAACCTGAACTATCCCAATCAGGAGGCATATCAGCATAAAACTGGAAAAAAGCCGCAATTAACCAAACTCCCTATCAGGGATTGAAACCTCTTTCAACGTTTGGAGCCAAATAAATATGACATGCCGCAATTAACCAAACTCCCTATCAGGGATTGAAACTCAATGCTCGATAAAAGGTGCTCCTAGGTATCCCGAAGCCGCAATTAACCAAACTCCCTATCAGGGATTGAAACGATCTAGGTCTATTGCAAACTGACGTAGAGGATATCAAAAGCCGCAATTAACCAAACTCCCTATCAGGGATTGAAACTGTGCCGTCGCCGATCGCGATCGGTGCTGAGGTGGTTGATTCCCCCAAGCCGCAATTAACCAAACTCCCTATCAGGGATTGAAACTTACAAAATAGAGAAAGCATTGATAGTATATGGGCCGCAATTAACCAAACTCCCTATCAGGGATTGAAACCACACAAACCACCATTGCTTGCTCCCATTTCCTTTAAAGCCGCAATTAACCAAACTCCCTATCAGGGATTGAAACTTTCTGCCAGACTCCAGATTGATGCAGGTGCTGGGCCGCAATTAACCAAACTCCCTATCAGGGATTGAAACGCTTCACCCATTGCCGAAGGGATTGGAACGTCAACCGCCGCAATTAACCAAACTCCCTATCAGGGATTGAAACAATACTGCTTCAGCACGTTTACTGATGAACTTTTCATTTCGAGCCGCAATTAACCAAACTCCCTATCAGGGATTGAAACAGGGATAGGCTCTAAAACAATTTTATCAAAATCGCCGCAATTAACCAAACTCCCTATCAGGGATTGAAACGCGAACTGCTACGAACTCCCGACTGAAATCAATTTCGGGCCGCAATTAACCAAACTCCCTATCAGGGATTGAAACCTAATTTCAGATTCAAAACTCACCAACTCAACCGCCGGCCGCAATTAACCAAACTCCCTATCAGGGATTGAAACTTGTGTCTAAATGAACCAAGCTATCAAGGACTGATGCCGCAATTAACCAAACTCCCTATCAGGGATTGAAACCCCGGCTCCAGCCGTCTAGAAATAATTGCCGGATGCCGCAATTAACCAAACTCCCTATCAGGGATTGAAACACAGAGTGAATACAGCAAGCTGCTAGCATCCAGCGCCGCAATTAACCAAACTCCCTATCAGGGATTGAAACACAGAGATCAATTTTTACCTCTTTCTGGTACGCAACGCCGCGCCGCAATTAACCAAACTCCCTATCAGGGATTGAAACTGTGCAATTTCTTAGCTAGACCAGCGTTACCGCGAACTGCCGCAATTAACCAAACTCCCTATCAGGGATTGAAACACCAAAATGCCATTTTGTGATGGATTGATGCAGGGCCGCAATTAACCAAACTCCCTATCAGGGATTGAAACAGACAAAACTTGTCAGACAGCTTGCTAGAAAAACGTATTGCCGCAATTAACCAAACTCCCTATCAGGGATTGAAACTTTCTGGGATTCGCGGGATTGATTTATATAACCCAAGCCGCAATTAACCAAACTCCCTATCAGGGATTGAAACAAACAGTGGTAATCGACTTTCTCTCTCTGCCTCCCGCCGCAATTAACCAAACTCCCTATCAGGGATTGAAACGCTATCAGTTACCCGCACCAATACCCCGGCTGGGCGAGCCGCAATTAACCAAACTCCCTATCAGGGATTGAAACACAAGTTTCTTGGCGCAGTGTTGCTTGCCTGCAATCCAGCCGCAATTAACCAAACTCCCTATCAGGGATTGAAACAACGGGGTTGCGATGTGTTCCGGTTCAACTACGGCCGCAATTAACCAAACTCCCTATCAGGGATTGAAACTTCAATTTCCTCAATACTTTCAATATGTTTTCCTAGCCGCAATTAACCAAACTCCCTATCAGGGATTGAAACCGGGTATCGGAGCGCCGGAATGCGCTCTAGCCGATCGGTAGCCGCAATTAACCAAACTCCCTATCAGGGATTGAAACGCTAAAAATAATGGGTGGTTAAGGTGCTGTCCCAGGCCGCAATTAACCAAACTCCCTATCAGGGATTGAAACCGATCGGGAATTGCTGCAACTTGCCTACAATTTCCGCCGCAATTAACCAAACTCCCTATCAGGGATTGAAACCCTTTCGTGGATTCAAAAGTGGTGGATTTTAGGGGGCCGCAATTAACCAAACTCCCTATCAGGGATTGAAACTCTCTCACACTTCGGTGTGGCATCACTCGAATAAGCCGCAATTAACCAAACTCCCTATCAGGGATTGAAACTGAAGATTGATGCGCGATAGCCTAGCGTTTGCACCGCCAGCCGCAATTAACCAAACTCCCTATCAGGGATTGAAACCAGCAGGTGCAGGTTTCTGCATAGGTTTCTGCATAGGCCGCAATTAACCAAACTCCCTATCAGGGATTGAAACGGAAAGCATTGATAAAGCACTCACGGCTCCCCTAGCCGCAATTAACCAAACTCCCTATCAGGGATTGAAACCTCGCGCTTCAAACTTCACTAGGAGATTGTAGAGCCACAATTAACCTAACTCCCTATCAGGGATTGAAACCTCCATTTGCATTGAGGACAAAAACTAATGAAAGCGATGTATCTGGCCACAATTAACCTAACTCCCTATCAGGGATTGAAACGAGATTGGTGAGTTGAAGTGCGACGTAGAAGACATGCCACAATTAACCTAACTCCCTATCAGGGATTGAAACCCGAAGAAGCAATTCTCGGCGGGCTTCTAATTGCCACAATTAACCTAACTCCCTATCAGGGATTGAAACGCGTTTAGCTTGCGTGTGGATTGTGAATTCAATGCCACAATTAACCTAACTCCCTATCAGGGATTGAAACACTTCGCGCAAGCAGTACCTAGAAGTCTTCGGAGCCACAATTAACCTAACTCCCTATCAGGGATTGAAACGTTTCAAAGTGTTTCAGTGATCAATGCCTAAAACGAGCCACAATTAACCTAACTCCCTATCAGGGATTGAAACGCACAGCCTTTTCATTTCCTACCACTAGGCGAACAGCGCCACAATTAACCTAACTCCCTATCAGGGATTGAAACTAATTTGTTGGGAGTGAGCTAATGCAAGAATTACCCGGCCACAATTAACCTAACTCCCTATCAGGGATTGAAACGGTGTCGGCAGAGACTCCAGCAAGGCTGGTACTCACGGGTGTGCCACAATTAACCTAACTCCCTATCAGGGATTGAAACCTGCAAACAAAACATGGTAGCCAGAATTATTGACAGCGAATAGCCACAATTAACCTAACTCCCTATCAGGGATTGAAACCCGGCGTATCCGCCTTCCATATTTTCTGCTCTTTGTCTAGAGCCACAATTAACCTAACTCCCTATCAGGGATTGAAACCTGGAGCCGGATTGCTTTGGCTGACCCGGATCGAGGTAGATGGTAAAGCCACAATTAACCTAACTCCCTATCAGGGATTGAAACCTATATCAAACAGGAACTTGGACGCAACGATTTTGCATCGGGCCACAATTAACCTAACTCCCTATCAGGGATTGAAACGCTCGTTTCCAATTGGGTATAAATTCAGGATAAGAAGCCGAGCCACAATTAACCTAACTCCCTATCAGGGATTGAAACCCCTCATCACACTTCAAACCATTGAGGGCTATAGAGCCACAATTAACCTAACTCCCTATCAGGGATTGAAACCCAGCGGAAAATCTGGTGAAAATACCGCTAGTGAGGGCCACAATTAACCTAACTCCCTATCAGGGATTGAAACACTGCCACTGCCGCCGGTGCCCGCGAATTCTTGCGCCACAATTAACCTAACTCCCTATCAGGGATTGAAACATTACCATTAGCCGCCAAATATCTTGCCAGCGTGCGCCGGAAAAGCCACAATTAACCTAACTCCCTATCAGGGATTGAAACTTACTTGAAAAGGGATTGATGTTTCTAACAAGTGCCACAATTAACCTAACTCCCTATCAGGGATTGAAACTCTGAAAGTGTAGATTTAGAATTTGATATAAGAGCCACAATTAACCTAACTCCCTATCAGGGATTGAAACCTCCGTTGCTCGCTTATTTGATTCCTCTATAGTACAATCTAAGCCACAATTAACCTAACTCCCTATCAGGGATTGAAACACCGCAGCAGACGGGGCGGCACTTACGAAGACTAGCCACAATTAACCTAACTCCCTATCAGGGATTGAAACAAATAATTGAGACATTCTCAACATTCCCGTAATCATGCCACAATTAACCTAACTCCCTATCAGGGATTGAAACCTTGGAACCCATCAACATTATGACACAGCCCGCTCGCCGACGCCACAATTAACCTAACTCCCTATCAGGGATTGAAACCTTCGAGGGGTTAAGGATTTACAAGCGAAGGGCAAAAAAGCCACAATTAACCTAACTCCCTATCAGGGATTGAAACCAAGAGTTTATGGGAGCTGAAAAATTTGATAAATTTGCCACAATTAACCTAACTCCCTATCAGGGATTGAAACGAATTTTCTAATCCCCTCGCACTATTGTGGATACGGCACGGGCCACAATTAACCTAACTCCCTATCAGGGATTGAAACATGGGCAAGGGGTTTGGGTAAATAATGCCAGCCGTTTTCAGCCACAATTAACCTAACTCCCTATCAGGGATTGAAACTTGCCTGGGAACTTGCGCGGCGCTTCTAACTCTGGCCACAATTAACCTAACTCCCTATCAGGGATTGAAACGCGGGCTCTCTAGCGCGTTTAATTCATCAGGGCCGCGCCACAATTAACCTAACTCCCTATCAGGGATTGAAACTGGTTTAACTACTTCGTAAACCTGACAAAGCAGCCAAACGCCACAATTAACCTAACTCCCTATCAGGGATTGAAACATGATTGAGCCAGCCACCTAAGTCAAGGCTGGCAAGCCACAATTAACCTAACTCCCTATCAGGGATTGAAACGCTTCAGATTTTCTGTGATTGCCAATACCGAGGATGCCACAATTAACCTAACTCCCTATCAGGGATTGAAACGAACACGGTAAATGTGCACCGATTTCTAGTCGAAGCTCGATCGCCACAATTAACCTAACTCGCAAGCAGCCGATGTCTCCAGAAGTTCAGGAAATGGCCACGATTTCTAGTCGAAGCTCGATCGCCACAATTAACCTAACTCCCTATCAGGGATTGAAACGCAGCCGTGATAAATAGAGCTGCTTTCTTCTTCAAGCCACAATTAACCTAACTCCCTATCAGGGATTGAAACGGGATTGACATTTGGGAACACTTCGTACAGCTCCCTGTAAAGCCACAATTAACCTAACTCCCTATCAGGGATTGAAACTACTTTAAATCATCAAGCCCTAAGACTAAATTCGCCACAATTAACCTAACTCCCTATCAGGGATTGAAACATGGTGGGCGATGACTTATTCCTACGGTATGATGTCGGAGCTGTGCGGCCCTGGCCACAATTAACCTAACTCCCTATCAGGGATTGAAACATGGTGGGCGATCGGCGCTGACAACACCACTGGTAATTACCGAGCCACAATTAACCTAACTCCCTATCAGGGATTGAAACCAAATTGATGAATTTCTCGTATTGGCATCACAAGATCGAGCCACAATTAACCTAACTCCCTATCAGGGATTGAAACAGGAGTGCTTGCTGCTGCCGCGGGTCTATGCCGGCCACAATTAACCTAACTCCCTATCAGGGATTGAAACCGACTCCTCAAAAGCCGCCAAAATAGTTTGCTGCCACAATTAACCTAACTCCCTATCAGGGATTGAAACAAGGCAGCCCAAGCTGCGGGAGTGATAGACAATCAGGCCACAATTAACCTAACTCCCTATCAGGGATTGAAACCCATCTCCCGGTAATTGGTGGATTAGCGTCAACACGAATGATGGGCCACAATTAACCTAACTCCCTATCAGGGATTGAAACTTGTGTTCGGGTATCGGAGCGCCCGAATATGCTCTTGCTGAGCCACAATTAACCTAACTCCCTATCAGGGATTGAAACTCAGGTTCAGAAAACTCTAAAGCTAGTTGACCGGGAAGCCGCAATTAACCAAACTCCCTATCAGGGATTGAAACAAAAATCAAATTCGTGGAAAATCACTAAAAACCTTTGCCGCAATTAACCAAACTCCCTATCAGGGATTGAAACTTTCGGAAGTATTCACCAGAGGAGGAGACAGGAGGAAAGAGAGTATTCTTCTCCTGACTCCTGACTCCTGACTCCTTCTTCGCCGCAACCAACCTAAATCCCATCTTCACTTCAAATGACAATGACAATTCGGCTTTTCAATCAAAGACTCAACCAAAGCATTCAAAGCAACCGCCGCCAACAATCCGCCGCCAAAAGTTCCCACAGTCGTAATATAAGCAACGCCCGATCGCACTAACCGCCGTTTCGCCACCGGAGAATGACTAAAACCGATCGGCATTCCAACTACCAAAGCCGGTTGCAATTGCCCACACTCGATCGCCTCGCAAACCGCCATCAGCACAGACGGCGCATATCCTATCACCAATATACATCCTTTTTCCAGTTTCAACAACTTATCAAACCACTCACGCTGCTGCCAGAATTCCTGTTCCGCTTCCGCCGCAGCATTGATGTGCGGGTCATCAATTAAAGTTGCAATACTTGTTCCCAAATGCGCCAATCTAGTTCGATCCAAAGCCGCAAAAACAGGCGGCACATCAGCCACAATTTGACACTGATTTTTCAAAGCTTCCCGCGCCGATTTAATCGCCGTTTCGCTCAACTTCACAAACGGCAGCAGCGAACAATCTCCGCAGGCTAACACCAGTTTTGAAAGCAAGTCTACCTCAATTTCCGAGCGATCGGCCAAATCCGGCAACAAATGCTGCAACGACTCCCCAAACTCCTCCGGGTGAGTGTGCGCCCCCGCATCCCAACCCTCCCAAAGTTGTTCCCACTCATCCAACCCCCCCTCAGTTTCCGCCTGCAACAGCCTTAATTGCGCCAATGCGTCCGCTTGCACCGCTTGACAGGAAATATCCCGCCCCAGCAATCCTTCCAGCGCCGATGCCGTTTCTCTGAGGCGAACAATTTGCTGAATAACCGACAGATATTGCCGTTGCAGAGTCGCCATCAGCGCGTCAGGAGAAGCATCCGCGTCAGTTTCTAACAGTTTGCGGATGTGAGACAGTTGAAAGCCTTGCTGCTTGAGTGCGACTATTCTTTGCAGTCTTTGCACATCGCTGCGGGTATACAATCTGTAGTTAGAAGTCGATCGTACCGCCGGAGATAGCAGCCCCAAAGCGTGATAATGTCGCACCATCCGAGGGGTAATTGTGCCTTTTACCGCTTCTGTAAGTTGTTTGATTGTCAGGTATTGTTGCATGGGATTTTGGGATTTTGATTGTATATTTGATTCTCGAATTCACCCTCCGTCCTAGGAGTGAATCAATTCCCCGTCTCATAGCAGAAGTCAGTTAAAACTGATATCTTGCATCATTGTCAATTACTTTTTTAGGAACAGGCTTTTCGGCCTGTTCCACAGGAAAACTCATTCTTTGTGGAACGGGCATCTTGCCCGTTCTTGACAATGGTGCAATATCTCAGTTATCTTGCATCATTGTCAATTACTTTTTTAGGAACAGGCTTTTCGGCCTGTTCCACAAGAAAATATACTCTTTGTGGAACGGGCATCTTGCCCGTTCTTGACAATGGTGCAATATCTCAGTTAAAACTTATATCTTGCACCATTCTCAATTACTTTTTTAGGAACAGGCTTTTCGGCCTGTTCCACAAGAAAATATAGTCTTTGTGGAACAGGCCGAAAAGCCTGTTAAGCGAGAATGGTGCAAGATGTGAGTTAAAACCGACTGAAACATTAAATTCAATTCTCAGCTATCTTCAGTCCTCTTTCAGAGGACTTGCGCTATGAGACAGGGAATTCATTCCCTGTCGGACTGTCTGACTCTGGTACTCAACGAGAGGCGAGTTGATGCTGGATTTATTTTAGTTTCACTCTTGACATTGACACTAATGTCAAGGTTTAGGCTAAAAGAGTCATTCTACCAAATCAAGCTTTACAAATGACTTCTAATTCTTTGTCAATTTCTCGCATCTCCCAGTTAGCAGAAGAACATCCAGACGCTGTGACTGCCGCCCTGTGCGGAATTCTAGTAATCTTGGGTTCCCTAGCCCTGCAACTCGGCTGGCTGGGTGTAGCCGTGTTAATCTTACCCGCAGCTTATGTTATCGGCGGCTATTCCAGTACCCGCGAAGGCTTAACTACGCTTTTTCAAGAACGCGAATTAGATGTAGATTTGTTAATGATTGTCGCTGCTTTGGGCGCGGCCGGTTTAGGGCTATGGCGGCAAGAATATCATTTAATTGTTGACGGTGCGGTGTTGATTTTAATCTTTGCAATTAGCGGCGCCCTTGAAGGTTATGCTATGCAGCGGACTGAACGCAGCATCCGCAGTTTGATGAGTTTGACTGCGGATACTGCTAGGGTGGTAATGTACGGGGGGGAACGGGAAGTTGCGATCGACAAATTGGAAATTGGCGATTACATTTTAGTCAAGCCCGGAGAAATCATCCCCACAGATGCGATAATTATTGAAGGCTACAGTGCGATCGATCAAGCCTCGATTACCGGCGAATCGATGCCCGTGGAGAAAACCAGCGGCGATGAAGTCTATGCAGGTACAATCAACGGTGTCGGCGCGCTGAAACTCGAAGTTCATAAAACTCCAGAAAGCAGCTTGATTCAGCGAGTGATTCGGCTGGTTCAAGAAGCGCAAACAGCAGCGCCGCCTTCTCAAATGTTTGTGGAAAAATTCGAGCGCGGTTATGCCAAATTAATTGTCGGTTTAGGCTTGCTGCTGGCAACTTTGCCGCCCTTTGTTTTGGGCTGGAATTGGGAAGAGACAATCTATCGGGCGCTGATTTTCCTAGTAGTCGCATCCCCCTGCGCGCTGATGGCTTCGATTATGCCGGCGCTGCTTTCGGGAATTGCTAACGGGGCGAGACAGGGGATTTTGTTTAAAAGTGGCGCGCAATTAGAGATGATTGGTAAAGTCAGGGCGATCGCCTTTGACAAAACCGGAACTCTCACCACGGGAAAACCTGAAGTTATCCAAATTGTACCAGCAGCCGGATATACTGAAACAGAAGTTCTGCAATTGGCAGCAGCCCTAGAAGCTCATTCCGAACACGCGATCGCCCACGCAATTGTCAGCGCCGCCCAGCAGCAACAGTTACAATTGTCAACCGCTACCGACGTACAAGCAAAAATCGGCCAAGGAATAGTCGGCAAAGTTAACAATCAAATCATTGCCATTGGTAAAGCCAATTTTGTCCAAGCAACTTCCGAATTGACTCAAATCAGCCAGCAGTTGCAAGCCGAAGGTAAAACAGTTGTTTGGGTGGCAAAGGGCGCTCAACTTTTGGGAATCATTGCAGTAGCAGATACCCTCCGCCCCGAAGCAGCAGCAATGGTAAAACGCTTGCAAAAATTAGGCATAGAACATATAATTATGCTAACCGGCGACAACGAGCAAACAGCTCAACACATCGCCCGTCAATTAGGCATCAAAGAAGTGTACGCCGAACTTTTGCCAGAAGACAAAGTGCAGGCAATTAAACAACTGCAAACCCAGTATCAAACTGTAGCAATGGTAGGAGACGGCATCAACGACGCCCCCGCCCTCGCTCAAGCTTCCGTGGGCATTGCGATGGGAATTTCCGGCAGCGACGTTGCTTTAGAAACTGCTGATATCGTATTAATGGCAGATAAATTAGAGCAACTAGCTAAAGCCATTAGTTTAGGCCGCCGCGCTCAAAAAGTTGTCAAACAAAACATTGTTTTTGCACTCAGTTGCATTATACTGTTACTGGCTGCCAATTTCTTCGGAAACATCACCATGCCTTTAGGCGTCATCGGTCACGAAGGCTCTACAGTAATAGTAACCTTAAGCGGTTTGCGACTGCTCAGAAATTAGACCAATCGAGACAGAGGAAGAGTGATATCAAATCCGCTCTTCATCAGAATTATTAGTCTCTCTCTTCTCTTCCTCTGCGTTCTCTGCGTTCTCTGCGGTTAAAAAATCCAAATATTAAGAAAAACTACAATTTGTGTTTGCGTCACTCAAAACACGCTACCGTCAAAAGTATAGAATCATACCAAAATATGAAATTGCTCGAAACTGCAATAAAAATTAACCTAGAAAAACTCTAGAAAATGATAGAGAACTGATTGCACAAAGAGCAATGGAAAACAAGTTTTCTGTTGGAGGGAATATGAACGAAAAAGTCATTGGGGCCACGCGAAACGTTGCAATTGTTGGCCCTTATTTAAGCGGTAAAACCGCACTGCTCGAAAGTTTGCTGTCGGTGACAGGGACAATTACCCGCAAAGGAAATGTCAAGGATGGCAACACAATAGGTGATAGTTCGCCGGAAGCACGCGATCGCCAAATGAGCGTAGAAGTAAACGCCGCCACCGCTGAATATCAAGGCGTCCGCTTCACATTTCTCGACTGTCCGGGCTCGGTAGAATTTGCCCAAGAAACTTACAATGCCCTGATTGGTGTGGATGCGGCGATAATAGTTTGCGAACCCGTTGCCGATCGCACTTTAACCCTCGCACCCCTGTTTAAATTCCTAGACGATTGGGAAATTCCCCACCTAGTTTTCATCAACAAGATCGATCGAGCTTACACAGACGAAACTACTTGCGGCAGCAACTTCACCGACGTGATTGACGCGCTCAAATCCGTTTCCAGTAGACCGATCGTACCTCACCAATATCCGATCGGCAAAAACGAACAAATCATCGGTTTTATCGACTTAGTAACCGAACAAGCTTACCACTACCATCCGGGCGCCGCCGCAGATCCCGTCCCGCTTCCAGAACACCTCAAAGCACAAGAAAGCGCAGCGCGGCAGCAAATGCTCGAAGAATTGGCGAATTTTGACGACCATTTACTCGAAGAATTGCTCGAAGAAATCAATCCCGACGTTGAAGAAATTACCCGCGATTTAAAGATGGAATTAGGCGCAGATTTAATTGTGCCAGTATTCATCGGCATCGCCGAACAAGATTTCGGCGTGCGGCCTCTGCTGGAAGCTTTGCTGAGGGAAGCGCCGACACCGGAAACTACAGCCGATCGCCGTGGCATTATACAAAGTGAAAACAAAGTTCTAGCTCAAATCCTCAAAACCTATTACACGCCGCAGGGAGGCAAACTATCGTTAGTGAGAATGTGGCGGGGGACGCTGGCAGACGGAGCAATTTTGAACGGCGTTCGAGTTAACGGTTTGTACCGCTTGACCGGCCAGCAAACGCAAAGTTTGCAGTCTGTCAGCGCCGGGGAAATAGTGGCTGTGGGAAGGCTAGAAGGCGTGAAAACAGGCGATACGCTGGGTTCTGAGGAATTATTGCCAAAAGCAGAAATTATCTCCCCTGTCTACGCACGGGCGATCGTCCCAGAAAAGCGCAACGATGAAGTTAAGCTGAGCTCCGCTTTAGCTAAATTGCTAGAAGAAGACCCATCTTTAGTCTGGGAACAGCACGGCGACACTCACGAAATTATACTTTGGGGTCAAGGCGAAATCCACCTAAAAGTAGCCTTAGACAGGTTGCGCCGCAAGTATAACTTGCCGATGGTAACTCACTTACCGCAAGTGCCGTACAAAGAAACCATCCGCAAACCTGCATCTTCCATCCACGGGCGCTACAAACACCAAAGCGGGGGACACGGACAATTCGGCGACGTGTACCTCGACATTCAACCGCAGCCTCGCGGAGAAGGTTTCACCTTTACCGACAAAATAGTCGGCGGCGTCGTCCCAAAACAGTACATTCCCGGCGTTGAAGTCGGAGTGCGCGAGTATTTGGATCGGGGCCCGCTGGGTTTCCCGGTGGTAGACGTAGCGGTGACGCTGACGAACGGTTCCTATCATACCGTTGACAGTTCCGAACAAGCTTTCAAGCAAGCGGCGCGTTTGGCGATGCAGGAGGGAATGGCCAAGTGCGAACCGGCATTGCTGGAGCCGATCGCCAAAGTTGAAATTTGCGCTCCGAACGAGTGTACATCAAAGGTGTTGCAGTTGGTCAGCGGACACCGGGGCCAAATTCTCGGCTACGAAGGTAAAAAAGACTGGAAGGGATGGGATGCAGTTTCTGCTTATTTGCCGATCGCAGAAATGCAGAATTTGATCGTAGAATTGCGATCGCAGACGATGGGAGTTGGATTTTTTAATTGGGAGTTCGATCGGCTGCAAGAAGTGCCGGAACCTTTAGCTAAGCGGGTTTTGTTAACGACTGGCGGCAATGGAAACGGTAACGGTAAAAGTTAGGTAATTGTCTTAAAAAACCCGGTTTTTTCAATAAACCGGGTTTTTGCACGAGTTGCCATTAAAGTTTATTGGGCTCAATTTCTATTTACCTCACATCTTGCACCATTCTCAAGAACAGGCTTTCCGGCCTGTTCCACAAAGAGTGAATTTTCTTGTGGAACAGGCCGGAAAGCCTGTTCATAAAAAGCTTATTGAGAATGGTGCAACATCTCAGATTTACCTGATTATTCAGTTAAGTTACTTAACGCTGAAATAATATTCTCAGCTAGCACTAACGCATTTCTCGCTTCTCCTTTGAAGTTAAACATAGTATCTTCATAATCAGCTTTATTCCTAAGTTCTCTCAATCTGCTTAAATTTTCACCTATTTTGACCATGTTTTTCTTTTTAGTTGGGTGGTATATAAATTCTTCTGCTACATATTGATGTTCGTTGATATCGCGATTCTTACGAAAAAGTCTTGGGTCTTTTTCAATGTCGCGCAAGTAATTTCGCGCTAGGCAAAATGTCGAATAGTATGCTCTACTTATCGCCGATCGCAACTTGGCTTCCCTGTTAGCTGAACTGTCACTATTTGTAGCCGCTAACTCTTGAGCTAAATTCAAATATTCAGACCAATCAAATCTCATTTGGCTCCCATTCAAGGCTAATATGTAAATCATTTTTGGGGGCAGCTATTTTAGCTTCGAGCCACCAACTATCATCAAGGATGTTTAACTTGGCAAAAGCTTCCTCGACTTCGAGTTTAGTGTAGATAGCAATCCACAGCGATCGCCAATTTGCAATTTCTGGATCGGTTTTCACTTCTAAGCCTAATCTTTCCGTAGGAAATAGTTGTCTAATCTTAGAATGAGCTTCGAGAATCAAAAGTGCGATCGCTTCTTGTTCGATGATGATTTTAAAACTTTCTACAGGGTTTTCAACCGCGTACAGGCTTTTGATTTGATTAAAAGATGCAATTAAATTGTCAAACGCTGTAGCTATTGCAGAGGGATTCTCCAATTCTCCTTGTGGCGGAGGAAAGGAAGGGCTTAAATTTCCAGCGTCAGTGCTGAAAATGCTGTCACTTGTGGGCTGGGAGCGTTTGTCTTTTGATTTTGCTTGGTACTGCTCTTTTAAGTCGAGGCGTTCTCTTGTGTAAATTTCGTTGATAGTAGTGTTTTGTCCGGCTAATTTTTCAAAAGCTAATATCGCAGAACTTATGATACTATCTTCCAACTCGCCAAGTTGAACAGATGAATCTAGTTGAGCTAAAGTAGCCCCGATCGCTTGTAGCCGAATAATATCTGTTGCTTTCATAATAGTCGATGGTTGGGAAGTTAGGGATTAACTTTACCAGTAATCGTGAAACCTGCCCAGTGATAGAGAGCGGCATAAGGAGGTTTGTCAGAGTCCATTTTAGCATCATTTCTGCGGATTAGGTTAGCTTCGTCTCTCAAATCTTGACTGCAACTGGAATTGTACGTTACTTGAGCCAATTCTAGATACCAGTCGGATAGTTGGCTGTAAGTAATAGTTCGGAGCCATTTTTGCGCTTCTTTGAGGGCTAGTGCCGGATGCAATTTATTTTGGCAACGCTGTTCGTTGAGAATTTCATAGAATCGAATCATCATTAAGGCGGTAGATATCTCATCAACTATCCAGAGGGTGCTGAGGGCGTAAACAGCACCCGCAGCTAAAAAGCTGCTGGCTAAACCGACAAATTCATCTATCAGTTCTTCTTTTCCTGTTATGCCAGTTTCGCAAGCGGAAAGGCAGACTAGATAATAGCTTTTCAAATCGAAATTGGCGATTTCTTCTGAAGTTAGAGGCTGTTTGTTTTTCAGGATTAGCGCTGACTGGGACGGCTGTTTTGTGTTGTGGTAGGCGTGACCTGTAAAATGGAATATGTCAGCAGCTTGTTGCAGAGCTTCTTTAAGATTGTCTGTGGTAGCTTGTGAACTGGAGATGGTATTGCAGTTAAGGTGAAAATTTGCGATCGCGGGCGCTTCTATTTCAGCAAAAAGTAATGGATCTGGGCTTTCTACCAACAGCAGAGACATTGAATGTGACGGTTTTCTGTCTAATCTATCTATCCCAACTTGGATGCTGGGCAGATAAGTGATAGTGAAAAGATTATCGGAGAATAAGAAGTGCAGTGGCAGCAGATGCAAGTCGCGGTGGGGAATTAAGATTAAGTGTTGGATATTGGTGAGGTGCGTACAAATTTCGGGAATTTTGAGGATGTCAGCCAGTTTTTGCAATTGCGCTGTCATTGACTCGCGCCAGAGATGGGATTCTTTGCTTTGCTGTTTGCTGGTAGTTTTGCCGTAATTTTGATAGTGGGTTTTCCAGTTTTTTAGCCATTTTTCTAAAGTCTGACTGTTGCGCTTTGCGAATATATCGGTGACAGGTGTGCCGATAACTTCAAACTTGTCTGGGGTAATGATAAAAGCAGTCAGGGAAACTGGGCTGAGATGCCAGTAAATAATCGCGGTTTCGGTGTTGTTTGTGAGTAAATCTCGGATTTCGGGATAAGTCGGGCTGGCGGTGCGGTTTGGCGAAGCTGCGCGCATCCATTGCAGGCAAAAGTTTTTCCTGGCTTCGGCTTTTTCCAGTGCATTTACCTTGTCGCCAGACTCGACGAGGCTATCGACTTCTAATTGGTAAAGTCCGACAAATTTGCGCTGGAGTCGCTGTTTGATTTCGGGGTGAGTTTCATTATCTAAAAGTAAGGTTTCTAAGACGGTAGTAGCTTCGGTAAGGTACTCGCTGGTTTTGGCATCTCCCAAGCTGCGGCAGACGGTAATTAAGCCTTGCATTACTTCTAAATAAGTTTCTGGGATGAGGGGAGATTTCAAGAATTCGCGGGCTTGTTCGTAGCTGGCTTTGGCTTTGTGGAATGATTCCAAATAAGTGGCTGTTTCTTTGCCCTGTATGTAGTGTGCCTCGCCTTTGTGTTGGTGCAATGTGCCGCAAGCGAGGCGATAGTCGTGGTTGCTGGGCTGATATTTCTCTAAGCCTTCATCCGAGTTTTTAATAGCTTCAAGGTAGCGTCCTGATTTTAAAAATACCGAACCTCGATTGAACCAAGCTTCCCAGCATTGATCGTCTGTAAATTCTAAGGCTTTATCGAAGGCTGCGATCGCCTCTTTGTAGCTGCCCACCTCTCCTAATATCTTGCCCAGCCCGTTCCAGGTAAAGTGAATTTTGGGGTTGATTTTTAAGACTTGCTTGAAGGATGTGATCGCCTCACTGTAGTGGCCTAAATGATATAGGGTAATGCCCAGCCCGTGCAAGGAAAGAATATTTTGAGGGTGAATTTCTAAAGCCTTTTTATAGGCTGCGATCGCCTCACTGTAGCAGCCAAAATCATTTAGGGTATCACCTAGCTTGTTCCAGGAAAGATAGTTTTGTGGCTCAATTTCTGAGGCTTTTTCATAGGCTGCGATCGCCCCTTCTAAATTTCCCGTATCAAGATGTTCTTGTCCTTGTTCATATAATTCTGATGCCTCTTGACTCATTTCTATTTCTGATCTGATCAGTTCATCTCCACTGATTTTTATCTCTATATATTTTGTTTTTGACTTCCAGGTTGAATCGTCTTCATCAGCTCCACTGATTTCTATCTCTATATATTTTGTTTTTGACTTCCAGGTTGAATCGTCTTCATCAGCATCCGATGAATTATCCGTAGAAGAAGCACTCAAACCCTCCCTTTCCAACAATGGAGTAACAATATCTTCACTTACAACCAATGAACCATCCGCAAGAGTCCGATTCCAACTCTCCCCAGCCAACAATTCCCTACCAATCTTCCCAGCAACCTCACTAATTCTCCCGCAATTCATCTCACCCAGCCCCACCATCCGCCCACCCAATTCTAAATGTGTTTCCGGCGATACCAGCAACCTTTCTCCAAATTCTTGCAGCCAGTTTTCCCACTCAGCATCTTTGATTTTGCAGACGATTAAAAAGCCTTTAATATCGCCCCGACTCCAGCCTTGTGCAACACCCTCTAACAGTGCCATGAATTTCTGTTCGTATTCCCCAAAAGAGCGAATCGGAATTGGATCTGGCGGTGGCGGTGCTGGTTTGCGGAATCGCCGCTGAATTTGCCGCCACAGGTTGAGGATGCGTTGCCAAATTTGTCGGAACATTGGCTGGGTGGATGATGTGTTGTTGGAGATTGTAGCAGATTTTGGGGGTGAATGTACATTTTGCGCGTTGATGTCGATTTAATTACCAAATGTCGTAGGGGCGGGTTCACCAACAATATATAACGACGATCGACAATTCATATAAACCCGCCCCCACCCACCATAAATCTGAATGTACATTAATATTATTCGTTGGGTAGGGGCGGGTTTTTGAGATTGTTTTTTTCAGGCGATTATGGTTGGTAAAACCCGCCCCTACGATCGCAGAAATTACACAACAACGAATCTACGACACATGATATTAGAGAACTCGATAATTCATCCGTGTATCCGTGTCAAAATCCGTGTCGTGCCTTCTTCCTTACCCTAAAAAGAAATAATCAAGTAACCATTCAGGAACTTAGCACCAGTAACAGATTTACCAGTTAGCGCCGGAGGCAGCAAAATATTGCGCCGCTGATCGCCCGCTTCGATCGTCACTTCCGGCCCGGATTGAATCAATTTAATTTCTTTCTTGTCAAACCCAGGCAAAAACAAACTAACTTGACGCTGTGCAATGTTGATGTTAATGGGTTGAGGAGCTTTTGCCGCCTGAGAAAAATCGGGCAAAGCATCAATTAGCGGCTGCCAATTATTATTGTCACTGTGCGCCGGAACCGAAACAGCGGTCAAAGGATCAAACTCGGCAGTAATAGCTTCTGTAATCGGTGCTTGATTAACAATGACACCGCCCACAGTCAAACTAACTTGTTGAGAACTTCCCCAAAGATAGCGGGCAGTTGCGATCGCACTTGCATCCCCAGTCGTTACCAAAAAAGCCGCCGTGCGGTTCGGATCTGCCAGCGTTTCCTTACCCTTATCCAAAAGATTATCGACTTGCTTAGTAGATTGAAAAGCATTGTCTCCCGACAAATCCACCGTCAACACGGTACTGACAAGCGGTTGAATAAAAGGCGACGACGACAAAGCTTTACCCAAATCCGAATCTACCAAAGCTTGGCGGAAGCGGCGGATGTACCAACTCAGAATTTCCGGCATTCCCAGCATCCGCAGCGTATCCATGCCGCCATTGCCGTCATAAACAATTACATCGTATTGTTTGCTGTCGTCGTATTCCCGAAGTTCGTTCAACGCCAGCGCGCTGTCCATTCCCGGCAACACCCCTAATTCTTGACCGTAAATCTGCTTGAAAAACGGAGTACGGACATATTGAGCTTCTAGTTGTTTAACTTCGTCCCACCTGCGTTCTAGCAGTGGCCCGCTTTGCACCTGAACTGCTTTGAGGTTAGGGGCGATTTCCTGGGGGTTGAGAGTCAGGGGAACCCCTAGCAGAATACCCAATGCAGGGCCCGGATCTTGGCCGAGCAGCAGAACTCGCTTGCCTTGAGCCGCGTATTTTTTAGCTGTTGCGATCGCGATCGTACTGCGGCCAGTGCCGCCTTTGCCCAAAAATGTCAAAATCAAAGCCATTTTCTGTTCTCACTGCCAAAGCTTACTCTTTAACATTTAAGCGCAACCTTCAGCCAGAGTGGGGGAGGGGGGACAGTGGAGGAAGAGGAGAGTCGGTGAGTGGGAGAGTGGGAGAGTGGGAGAGTGGGAGAGGGGGAGAGGGGAAGAGGGGGAGAGGGGGAGAGTGGGAGAGGGGGAGAGTAGGAGACGAAAGGAAACACAGTTAAATTCAATCCGTGTATCCGTGTCCGAATCCGTGTCGTGCCCCTCTTCCTTCTACATCTGTTAAACGGGTTCTAGCTCATCTTCAAAGAACCAAGTCGCAAAACCGTCGAACTTGACAACCACGCCTACTCCGCTACCGTCAACCATTCTGAATCCGTCAACAGTGCCTACTGGATTCTCCTTTATCTTGCCCACCATATTTGCAGGTATCCGATCTCTGAGACGGCGCACCTTCACTCTCTGACCTACTTCTATTGCCACTGAAATTGTTCTCCTGCTCTATACAACCGTTTATTTTACAGTTTGGCGTCTACTTCGGAACAGCCACACCCTCCGTCGATCGCTCCCTATGATTTTCCATCGAAATTTCCACCAACTTTCCCTAAAAGACGGTATTCTAGTCGGAGTTTGTCGATCGTCTACCCTGATTCGCTTGGGTTTGCTTCATAAGGTTTCACAGTGGCAAGCTCCACTGGCAGAGGCTGTTCACCACTTAGATAATTATTTTTTATTGCTTCGCAAAAAGAAGTTTTTTATTAATTGCCACAACTACAGAATTTATCCCTAATTAGTCATCCTTCAGGCAGAAGCCAAAAGGCCTTCAAAAGCAGTAATTAATTTTATGTTGGCTATATATAAATCGGCCCTCTCTGATGTTGACAGCGGCGAAACTTCATGCTGCAAAGGACTTTGAGTCGGGTTGGCAAAATTTCCAGAAGCTCAGATTTTAGTAAAATGCCATGTTGTAACAGTTTACTAAAATCTGACCAAAAAAAGAATTTTTAATGCTAAACTTTCAGGCTGATAAAGTTTATTTTTGCTGCTGTGTTACGGCATAAAAAATGGAACGATTGCCGGATTTAGGGAGTCTAATAGAGGAAAGGAAGTCAAGGAACTTCAAGATCACAAAATTGAAATAATGAATAAAATTTTTACGTGCTGGCGATCGACCAAAATTCCGCTCCTAAGTTTGTCCTTGGCTGTGCTGGCCAGTCTGCAGCCCTTTCGTGGGACGATCGCCAGTCCGCTCTCTCCATCCCCCAAACAGCAGTTGAACGCTACTAAAATTATCTCAGTCGATCGACAGCCAGCACTGCCAACCGCCTCAAACTCTCCAACAAATCCGACAACAGTGGCGGCGAATTCATCCCCAGCAGAGACGATAAACGCTCAGGGAACAGCGGGCGGACGATCGCTCGAAATAGAAGAAATTCGCGGTACAGTCAGCTTTAAAGGGCGGCCGGCGGTTGTGGGCGATCGGCTACTCGCGCCCGGAGACGAAATCATCACCGGCCCCAATTCCACAGCCCGTTTAGGCATCGACAACAACATCGGCACCGTGGAAGTTGCGGAAAAAACCACAGTCAGAATATCCGATTTGTCAAGCAGTGCAGGTGGCGAAAAAAGCACAGCCATTTTTGTCAGCAGGGGGCGAGTCAGATTGTCGATCGGCAAAACTGCTGCGGCAACTCCCGCAGCCAACACCTCAACAATTATCCCCCCAAACCAAATAGTCGCCCTCAATACCTTCAGCGGACTCGGCAAATCCAGTCAAATTGCCCAAAAAACCCGTTCTGCCAAAAGGGCCCCAGTCAGGGTTGAAACCCCAGAAGGCGTTGCCGGAGTCCGCGGCACCTCCTTTGGCGTCAGCGTCAGTGGTGGCAAAACCGCAGTCCAAACTATTGAAGGTGCAGTCGTAGTATCCGGCAACACCGACTCAGAAGTAGTTCTCAACAGCGGCAACTCCACGACTATTTTCCCTCAAACCTCCCCCGTGGCGCCCTCAGCCAGCCCTCGCCTAGCTCAACTCAAAGTCCGCAGTTTGTTGAGACTCAGCGGCAATATCTATAGCCTCAGCGGTCAAATTAACCCGATCGACACAGTTTATGTCTACAACGAAGAAATTAAGATCGATCGAAATGGCAACTTCAAAATCCAAGGAATTTTACCCCCAAGTCGCCGCCTCAAAATCGTAGTGCGAGGCCCGTCAGTCACACAAAGGCATTACAGCCTCGCAGTTCGCTAAACAACCTATCGTCGCGAGTAATTTACGCGGGCAGTCTCTGAGGACGTGAGTTAGATCTGAGATGTTGCATCATTCTCAATAAGCTTTTTAGGAACAGGCTTTCCGGCCTGTTCCACAAGAAAATTCACTCTTTGTGGAACAGGCATCTTGCCTGTTCTTGACAATGGTGCAAGATGTGAGTTAGATCCTAACTCCTATCAGGGTTGATTATTTTGTGTAGGTGCGAAGCATTTCGCGGTGAATCTCGGTAGTCAAAATAAATAAATTTTGCCTCACCCTTCGCCCTTGCGGTATTGTAAAACTTCATGACTCTCACTCCTCTCGAAGTTCGGACTCGAATGTCAATGATTGCGTCAAATTAATTGCATGAAGTTAAAAGAATGGATTGATCATCTCAAACAAAATAAACTGCTCGGACTCCGGCAATATATAACCACAAATCCTCCCTGGATGACAGGGGCATTAGTAGGTATAATGTCTGTCGCCATGCTGCAATTTGGAATATGGAAACCCCTTGAATATTTGGGATACAAAATGCTATTTCAAATTCGAGAATCTGGAATTTTGCCAAATCCTGGATGGGATTCGAGAATTGCGGTAATTGCGATCGAACCGCATTCCTTGCAAGAATACGGTCAATTTCCTTGGCCCCGCAACCGCTACGCCCAACTGCTAGAAGCGCTGAAAAAATCTCCCCCTACAGCAGTTGGTTTTGACATTCTTTTCCTCGATCCAAGTCCGAAAGATGATATTTTAGCCGCTGCGATCGCCGCCAACGGCAAAGTTGTACTCCCTAGAACCCCCAAAGAAGAACCCGTAGCATCTTTAAAAGCAGTCGCCGCAGGTGTCGGCCACATCAGCCAAGAAGCCGATAGCGACGGTATTACCCGCGAGTCAAAAATCTTTCTCAACGGGATTCCTAATTTTGGTTTAGCAATGACTCACAGGTACAATGCTGCTAATCCCCAAGATCCAGTATTGCTCCCACAGTCCAAAAATAAGCAGGAAAAAAAAGTCTGGGTTAACTGGCCGGGGAAAACAGAAAATCTACCTACCTATGCTTTTGTTGATGTCGTAGAAGGTAGAATTCCTGCAGATGATCTGACTAATAAGTTAGTTTTAGTGGGCATAGTTGCTACCGGTTTCGATCCGATATCTTCACCTCTCAACAAGACTACGGCTGGGGTTTATTTATATGCAGCGTTGATTGACAATTTGCTCAATCAACGCTTGCTGCAGCGACTGCCGGTACTCGTAGAAATTTTGTTATTGTTGGGGATTGGCCCGCTTACCGCTTTGGTTCTGGGCAACCGAGGTGTTAAAGAGAGAATTGTGATCGCTCTCGGTTTGCCTATAATTTGGATTGGGGCTGGTGCATTGTTATTTGGCTTCTTTTTTTGGTGGGTTCCGATTGCCGCACCTATCGGCACCCTCATTTTATCGGGCACTGCTTTGCAACTGCGGGAACAGTACGAAAAGCAGCAGTTGATGAGGTTATTTGAAAAGCACGTCGCTCCGGAGACAGCTCAGCTTATTTGGGAACGCAAAGCGGAGATATTTGAACAGGGAGAACTCGAACCTCAAGAACTTACAGCAACGGTGCTGTTTATGGATATTCGTAGTTTTACTTCCATTTCAGAAAAAATGCGACCGCGAGATTTACTCACCTGGTTGAACAATTATTTGGAAGCGATGACTAACTGTATTATGGATCACGGCGGCGTTGTAGATAAATACATCGGTGATGCAATTATGGCAGTTTTTGGAGTGCCTTTTTGCCATACCGAATATCGAGAAATTCAACAAGATGCTTTGAATGCAGTTGCGGCTTGTATTGCGATGCACGAACGGCTGCACCAACTTAATCAGCAGCTTAGAAGTGAACACAAACCTTTAATTAAGTTTGGCATCGGTTTGCATACCGGACAGTTAGTTGCTGGTAGCGTGGGCGGTTCCCGGCGTTTGAATTATTCTGTGATTGGCGATGCTGTCAACGTTGCTGCTAGATTGGAGGCGATGAATAAGGAAATTGTTTCTGACAGTCCTTTTAATTTGTTGGTGACGGCGAGGACTTTTGCTTATGTGCGCGATCGCTACGAAGGCCAAAAAGTAGGCTCAATTCTATTGCGCGGCAAAAAAGAAGAGACTGTGGTTTATGCTATTTTGGGTGAAAAGCATTAGTTATTGGGCATGGGGCATTGGTCATTAGTCATTAGTTGTGATATTATGTCCTGTTAATTAGGCCCAATTACTTCATACTGGGGAATTAAAATATTGGTTGTAGGGGCGGGTTTTTCGACAATCTACGCCTCAAACAAATAATCTCAAAAACCCGCCCCCGCCCCACGGTAAATCGAAATATACATTTTTTTCAGGCGATCGCCCGTGTTGGTTGATGTACATTATTAGCGGTGTGGGGGCGGGTTTATAACCCACATTCCGCACCCCCAACTGGCACATACGCGGATTGAGGGGGTAAAAGTGAATCATCCGAGACAAAG
>NZ_JAUBTU010000153.1:0-8286 GCF_036705085.1 Microcoleus sp. B6-A1 | reverse complement strand
AGACTGGGAGGCTAAAGCCTCCTTGCCCCTTTCATCCCCGGACTAAAGTCGCGGGGTTTTCAGGATATTATTTATAAGTTACATTAAAATTACTTGCACCTATATCTAAAATTCTTATGCTCGGTAATTTTCAACAAAGCAACCTGCGGATTGAGCTTGAAGCTTCCGAAACAGCGATTAGAGACAGCTTGTTGCGTCCAAGTCAATTGCAGCAGTGGCTGTGGCCACAGCAGTTGTCTAGCGGTTTGCCGGAAGAATTTGCTCAAGGTTTGACCTTTACAAGTTGGCTGGGCCCCGTGGCAGTTCAGCATCACGTTGATATTGTTGAGCACAATTGTCTGCGGCTGTTATTGAGTCAGGGAATTGACGGATTTCACGAGTGGTATTGGGGCGATGGTTGGGTGCAGTCTCGGCTGGAGGGAGTGTCGCTGCTGCCACTGAATTTGGGGCAAACGGCTAGTTTACTCCGGCTGCGGGAGTTTGTTGCGGGGAAGGGTAAGGGGAAGTAGATCAATGACTCTCCAAAATCATGAGAACAAAGTCTGGTAGTCCTGCATACCAACGAAAAATCCTAAACATTTTTAGGGGTAAAGAAACTTTGTAATCATGGATAAAATACCAGAAGATACTCACATGATTGGATATCTTTATAGATAGATGAAAACAAAGTCTTTCTTACCAAACGAGATATCCTTTGCTGAAGGGTGTTATTGAATCTTTCCATATCAGAAGTTTTGCCAGTATCTTCCCCCAGAGATTTGTGTCGCTGGGGAATTTTTTTTGAGCCTGCCCAAAAATCTGTATAATAGACGGCACATTGTCTGTCCACTACTGGGAGGGAATCCCAAAAACCTTTAGCACCCATTTCAACTCGACTTCCTATATACACCCCTAGAATTTCTTTGCTTAAGGCATCAATTGGCCCGCTCTTTCCAGTGCTTGTTCCCCTTATTGCCTAAAAACGACTACATTTCATCACATTGGATCGTTAGCTTGCCTGGTTTTTTTGACTTTACTTGAACTTTCCGGGGGACTCATGCTAATTGTTGAAAAACAAGTATTGGAACCAGCGGGGGGACACCCTCGTGACTTTGACAATCGCGACTCAAGATATTTTTTCTAATAAAAGCTGCTCTCTCAATTTTTTTGTTTTTTCTGAAATCCTTTGATGTCTGGGGTTTTAAACAAACTGCCTGTGACAATATATACATTTAAAGTTTTGCTTAGCGCTGGGGGTGGGACAATTTTTAATGATGTTTGGATAACCGAAACGGTGACAATTCATGGAGTTGAGAATTAACAAGGCTTAGGTACGTCGCATGATAACTCCTTACCCTTACTATGCCAGACAACCTGAAAGCCACTTCGCTGCCGAAAAGCTAAGAGTGTGTTATAAAAACATAATTTGTTCCTTTCTAAAGCGCTATTCTCGACACAACGAACCCGGTGTGTTTTGACTTGGCGTTAAATTTTACCAGAAAAATAAATATGCTCTCCATTCCAGGCATTGCCGTCCAGAAGCTGCTTTACGAAAGTGCCAACTCTCTGGTTTACCGGGCCCTTCGGGAAGCGGATCGCCAACCGCTCATCCTCAAACTGCTCAAAGAAAGCTACCCCACCCCTCAAGAATTGCTACGATACCGCACCGAATACCGCATCACCAGAGAGCTGAAAGAGGCGGGAGTCGTGCAAGTTTATGACTTGCAAAAATACCAAAACAGCCTCGTGATTTTTGTGGAGGACTTTGGCGGGGAATCCTTGAAAATATGGATGCAGCAGCGAAAGTTTAGCCTCAAGGAGTTTCTGCAAATTGCGATCGCTGCCACTGAAACTTTAGGACAAATTCACAACGCAAATATAATTCACAAAGATATTAACCCTTCTAATATAGTATTCAATCCAACGACGGGGCAGCTCAAAATTATCGACTTTGGCATTTCCACTCAGCTAACGCGAGAAATGCCAACCCTGAAAAATCCCAACGTTTTAGAAGGAACCCTCGCTTACATCTCGCCGGAACAAACTGGTAGGATGAATCGCTCTATCGATTACCGCACAGACTTTTACTCCCTCGGCGTCACCTTCTACGAATTGCTGACAGGAAAACTGCCTTTTGAGACAGAAGACGCTTTAGAGCTAGTTCACTGCCACATTGCCAGACAACCAGTTCCCCCGCACGAAATCAAGCCAGAAATTCCCCTAATTGTCTCGCAAATTGTCAGCAAGCTGATGGCAAAAAATGCGGAAAATCGCTATCAAACTGCATTGGGTCTCAAGCAGGATTTAGAAATTTGTCTGGTTCAACTACAAGAAACCGAGAGCATAGAAGAATTTGAATTAGGAACACTGGATCTTACAGACCATTTCCTGATTCCCGAAAAGTTATACGGCCGAGAAACTGAAGTTTATAATCTATTAGAAGCCTTTGAAAGAGTTCGTAATGCTAGTGCCGAAATGATGTTAGTAGCTGGCTTTTCCGGCATTGGTAAAACCGCTGTAGTGAATGAAGTCCATAAGCCGATCGCCCGACAGCGTGGCTATTTTATCAAAGGCAAATACGACCAATTTCAACGCAATATTCCCTTTAGTGCATTTGTGCAAGCATTTCGGGAATTGATGGGACAATTATTATCAGAAAGTGACGCTCAGTTACACAGATGGAAAACCCTGATTCTCACCGCAGTAGGCGAGAGTGGGCAAGTATTGATTGACGTAATTCCTGAATTAGAACACATCATTGGCGCTCAAAGTCCTGCACTAGAATTGTCCGGGAGTGCCGCCCAAAATCGCTTCAATCTGCTGATGCAGAAATTTGTGCAAGTATTTACCCAAGCAGAACATCCCTTAGTGATGTTTCTAGATGATTTGCAGTGGGCAGATTCGGCATCGCTGAAATTGCTACAACTATTGATGGAAGATACGGGGCATCTGTTAGTATTGGGTGCTTATCGGGATAATGAGGTATCACCGGCTCATCCGTTTATGTTGACTGTGGATGAGATTGTGAAGTCTGGGGCAGTGGTGAATACGATTACCCTGCAACCGTTGAGTTTAGCAGATCTAAATCAGTTGGTAGCAGATACGCTGATTTGCGATTTATCTTTAGCCGGGCCCTTGACAGAATTGGTTTATCAAAAAACCCAAGGTAATCCATTTTTCTCGACTCAATTCCTCAAGGCATTGTATGAAGATGGTCAAATTATTTTTAACCCCCCTCAATCCCCCCTTACCAAGGGGGGACAGAGGGGGGTACAAGGGGGATGGCAGTGCGATATTAATCAAGTTAAATTTGCCGACGCCTCGGATGTGGTGGAGTTTATGGCGGCGCAATTGCAGAAGTTACCTGCCGAAACTCAGGATGTTCTCAAGTTGGCGGCTTGCATTGGGGCGCAATTTGATTTAGAGACATTGGCAATAGTCAGCGAAGAATTACCAGAACAAACGGCATCAGCACTGTGGAAAGCCTTGCAAGAAGGACTCATTTTATTGATTTCAGAAGGCTATAACTTTATTCAAGCAGATGCTCAATCCCTGAATCAGTCTGTTGCTAATCCCACTTATAAGTTCCTGCACGATCGCGTCCAGCAAGCGGCTTATTCATTGATTCCCGACGAGCAAAAACAAGCCACTCATCTGAAAATAGGACAGTTACTGCTACAAAGTTCTTCCGAGATAGAAACCGAAGAAAAAATATTTGATATTGTAGGGCATTTAAATCAAGGAATTGAGTTAATCCATCAATTAAGTGAACGCTCAGCCTTAGCCCAGCTAAACTTAGAAGCTGGACGTAAGGCTAGAAATTCTACCGCCTACGCTGCGGCAAATATCTATCTACAAACTGGAATTGAGTTACTGACACCTCAATGCTGGCAAACTCAATATGAATTGGCGCTAAATCTTTATGTTGCTGCTGCTGAAATTGCCTATTTGAATGGTGACTTTGATGGTATGGAACAGATGGCAGCACTGGTTTTGCAAGAAGCTCAAACAATTTTAGATCGAGTTAAAATTTACGAAATTAAAATTGCCGCTCAGACAGCTCAGAGCAAGGTGTTAGAAACGATCGCAGTAGCAAGAGAAGCACTCTTACAATTGGGGATTGAACTGCCTGCTGAACCTGATGAAGCCAAGATTGGCAAAGCGCTACAAGCCCTTGCGGCCCTCCTCGGCGACAGAAAGATTGAGGAATTGGTTGACCTACCTGTGATGACAAATCCACAGACTCAGGCAGCTATGCAACTGTCTGGTATGTTGTTTCCACCCATTTTCCAGGGAATGCCCGGTTTGCTGCCCCTGCTGAGCTCCACGATGGTAAGTTTATCGCTCTCCTTTGGGAATGCGCCCGCATCGACGGTGGGTTATGCGATGCACGGGATGGTTTTCTGTGCCTTTTTACAAGAGGTGGAAACGGGCTATGGCTTTGGGCTATTGGCACTTTCATTGCTGGATAGGTTGAATGTACCAGAATTCAAGTCCACAGTTCTACTTTTGTTTGGTGGCTGGATTCAGCATCGCCAAGAATCTCTTTTGGCAACGATACCGACGCTGAAAGAGGGCTATAGGTTTGGTATGGAAACCGGCGACTTTGTAGACGCTGGCTACAACATATATATTTGCTTTTATACTCATTTATTCGCTGGTGTAGAACTAGACACTTGGGAACCAGAAATAGCAAGTTACAGGGCTGTCATGGCGCAGTTAAAACAATATTCTGCGCGAATTTATTTGGATATGATTCAGCAGACGGTGCAAAACTTTAGGGAAACCCGTATTCGGCCGGATTTGTTAATAGGCTCTGCCTACGATGAAACGGTGATGATTCCCAAGCACTATCAGGATAATGAATTTACGGCGATCGCCTGTGCCTGCATCTTCAAACTGCTGCTTGCTTACTGCTATGGCAATTATACGGCCGCCCTAGACCACATTTCCCAAGTCAAACAGTATTTGATGGGAGTATCTGGATCGGCTTTTGTTCCAATTTTTCATTTTTATGCCGCCCTGACGCACCTCGCACTTTTTCCCGCACAGCCAGCAATTGAGCAAACTGAAATTATTGCCTTAGTGGAAACCCATCAAAGCACGCTGCAAAACTGGGCGCAAAATGCTCCGATGAATTATCTGCATAAATGGTATTTAGTTGAAGCAGAACGGCAACGAGTTTTGGGCAATAAAGCCGAGGCGATTGAAATGTACGATCGCGCAATTTCGGGAGCCAAAGAAAACAAATATGTTAATGACGAAGCCCTGGCCAACGAACTAGCAGCCAAATTCTACTCGGAATGGGGCAAAACAAAAGTTGCTCAAGCCTACATATTTGAGGCGTATTATTGTTATGTTGAATGGGGAGCCACTGCTAAGGTAACGGATTTAGAAACGCGATATCCCCACTTATTCGCGGTAACTCAACCGGGAAGGAAAAACACTCAAACTACCGTAGCAATGACAACGACTGGTTCGGGGAATCACCTAGATATTGCCGCAGTCATGAAGGCTTCTCAGGCGATTTCTGGAGAAATTATGCTAGATAAGCTACTGTCTAGCTTGATGAAAATTTTGATGGAAAATGCAGGGGCGCAACGAGGCTATCTAATTTTGTTAAGCCAGGGACAACTGTTCATTGAAGCTGAAGGAACCATCAATGACGAACTCGTCACCGTGTTGCAGTCAATCCCCGTTGAAACCTGTCAAGAACTTTCCTCCGCAATTGTCAATTATGTGAGTCGCACTCAAGAAAGCGTGGTACTAGATGATGCTGCGCGATCGGGACAATTTCCCAACGACGCCCACATCCGAAAGCATCAGCCCAAATCAATTTTATGTGTGCCGCTAATTAACCAATCTCAAATCATTAGTATTGTTTACTTAGAAAATAATCTGACAGCGGGAGCTTTTACGCCCGAAAGAGTGGAAATATTAAAAGTGTTATCTGGACAGGCGGCGATCTCGATTCAAAATTCTAAGCTTTATACAGAAGTACGCGAAAATGAAAGCAGGCTGGCTCAACTCAACAAAGCTTACGAGCGATTTATTCCCCATCAATTCCTCCAGTTTTTAGAGAAATCAAGCATCATTGATGTGGAATTGGGCGACCAAGTGCAGTTAGAAATGTCGGTGTTGTTTTCCGACATTCGCGACTTCACCACGCTTTCGGAAACTATGACGCCGGAGGATAATTTCAAATTTATCAATTCTTATCTTTCTCGCATGGAACCCGTCATTAATGAAAATAAGGGGTTTATCGACAAATATATTGGCGATGCGATTATGGCGCTATTTAGCGGCGAGGCGGATAATGCGGTGAAAGCGGGAATTGCTATGCTGCACCGTCTCGCTGAATACAATGAATACTGCGCTAACGCTGGCTGTGCGCCGATTCAGATTGGGATTGGGATTAATACGGGTTCTTTGATGCTGGGAACTGTGGGAGGGCCAAATCGCATGGACGGGACAGTCATCAGCGATGCGGTGAATTTAGCTTCTCGTGTGGAAAGTTTGACAAAAAATTATGGGGTGGCGCTATTAATTACCCAGCCAACTTATACGCGCCTAAAAAATCCATCCCAGTACGCAATCCGCACTCTCGATACGGTAAAAGTCAAGGGAAAATCTGAAGCTGTGACGATTTATGAGGTGTTTGATGCAGATCCACCAGAAATTAAACAGGCCAAGTTAGTTACGCTGGAATTGTTTGCAGAAGCTAGGGCACTTTACTCGGAAGGGAAGTTATTTGAAGCGGCGCGGCTGTTTTCCGAGTGTTGGCGTCAGAATCCGGGCGATCGCGTTGCTAAAATTTACTGGGAACGCTGTGAGTCTGCATTGTTGACTCGCACAAAAATCAAAGACAGGCTACACAATCTAAATTAAGCGGTTGCTATAGCGATCCTTGCAGGAATCCTACATTTTTTACCCCACCCCAACCCTCCCCGCGAGTTCGGGGAGGGAGTAAGAAATTCACAAATGATGGGAGGATTGCTATATACCTGACCATCAAAGCAAAAGTACGATCGACTGCTGAGACACGCTACAAACTAGGCGATCGCGATCGGGTAGGTATGTTGTGGCGCTTTAGCGCTAAAGCCCAACAACATACGAAGTCTAAAAAGTTACTGCCTCAACTATACTGCTGGCAGTGACTCCTTTCAAGACAGCTAAATATTCCCCTGTTACCTGATACTGAATTATAGTATCGCGAACATTCGCGCCCGTCCCTTGAAAAATATTTAACTGGCTAAAAGCCAGGGCGCTAATTAAATCAATTTTGTCTTGATTTAGGGTGAAATCGTTAATGACATCGGCGGCGGCTAAGTCTGTTCCACCAGTATCGATCGCGATCGCAAACACATCAAAACCCAATCCGCCTGTGAGAGTGTCGGCACCCTTTTCTCCAAATAAGTAGTCATTGCCCCCGTCGCCAAACAATATATCGTCGCCATCGCCTCCGTAAATGCGATCGTTTTCCTTACCTGCGTAAATCAAGTCAATACCGCGATCGCCACTAATAAATTCAATGCCTTGGCCGCCAAAAATAAGGTCATTGCCATCACCGCCGCTGATACCGTCATCA
Organism: Microcoleus sp. B6-A1; assembly: GCF_036705085.1. Classification (NCBI taxonomy): domain Bacteria; kingdom Bacillati; phylum Cyanobacteriota; class Cyanophyceae; order Oscillatoriales; family Microcoleaceae; genus Microcoleus; species Microcoleus sp. B6-A1. Next base: position 719 of record NZ_JAUBTU010000153.1, on the reverse strand, counting down.
CCTTTTTGTCCGTAAAGCAAGTCATCTCCTGCTTTACCATGAAGATAGTCATTGCCGGGGCGTGCGTGGATCATGTCGTTTAATGCCGATCCTGTGAGGCGATCGTCCTTATCTGTCAAACCGATTACTGACTTTTTCAACAAGGTTTTGACATCGCCTAAGTTATCGTTATCGCTGATATTGACTGTGAGAGGGGCGAGGAGATTATTATACAATGTGTCAGTGCTGGTAGTGGCGTGGCTAATTGGGCTGACACGATCGCCCTCAACAACCGCATCGTCAACCGCAGTCACCGTGACCGTTTGGGCGACATTCCAATTGGCGGGAGTAAAAGTAAGGACAGGTAGGCTGACAGTAACTTGAGTTTCAGGGGTAATGGCGACGGTGACATTAGCAGTTGGCTGAGTATTTAGTCGCACTTTGTATATATCGCTGCCCAAGCTTTCGAGTACCTCGGTACTGCCAAGTGGTTCAAGGAAAATGACAGCGGGAGTACCTAGAGTTGGGGTGGGAGTCGGTGTTGGGGTGGGAGTTGGTGTTGGCGTGGGAGTCGGTGTTGGCGTGGGAGTCGGTGTTGGCGTGGGAGTCGGTGTTGGCGTGGGAGTCGGTGTTGGCGTGGGAGTCGGTGTTGGCGTGGGAGTCGGTGTTGGCGTGGGAGTCGGTGTTGGCGTGGGAGTCGGTGTTGGCGTGGGAGTCGGTGTTGGCGTGGGAGTCGGTGT
>NZ_JAUBTU010000201.1:0-1200 GCF_036705085.1 Microcoleus sp. B6-A1 | reverse complement strand
TATTTGGTATTTTATTCATCATTACAACTATGTTTTGAGCAAATGAATATCTAATCACTACATATTTATCACTACCAAAATTCTTAAAGAATTTGGAGATAATTATGTAATTAATTTTGCTTAACTACTTATTTCAAAGCGATCTACTCTACCAAACCCTTTACGAGTTTTTCCCGGATGCCCTGGTTGTCCTCCCGGTTTCCGTTTTGGAGCTTGGCTTTCACCATCGGAGATCTCAGGTTTTTTTTCGGATTTTTTGAGGATGTCCCCAGATGGGGGTTTTGATGATGTTTTGCTGTCTAAATCTCTACTCGCCTTGAGTTTTCCTATTTCTTGTTCTAGCTCTAAAATTCTGGAGTTTAGTTTAATTGTGGCGAGAGCCTGAAAGACAATGATTTCCACCAGTTGTTCCGGAGCCAACTGTATCAGGATTTCACGGTCTAGTTCAAGAGGCAGGTTTTTTTCCATAATTGTGATTTTCCGCCAAGAATGTCACACTTGTCAATACCCTCTGACCTGAATCCTTACAAAGCTTTTTAAGGCAAATTGTACGCTATCTGGTAATGGTCTCGATTTTCTCATCAACCATTTTCGTCGAAAATGAGGTAGTAATTCTTTAAATACTTTTTCAAATAAAACTGCGGGAAAAGTTAAAAATCTTTGTGATAATGCTTGTTGACTAATTTCAGACGGCTCACACCATAAAAATCCTTCTCTATTTAATAATCTGGTTAATTCTGTTACTCCTGCTACATTTCGCCATAAAAGACTTAATATTGCTGCCATCATTAATGGTAGTGTCAGAATCCTATCTCTTAAATTTAGTTGGCGATAAAAAGTTTTTTGAGCAGCCATTGCTGGAATTAATAAATCTTCCAGGTGATTCGCAATCGCTTCATTTTCTATTTGGGGACTATTTTTTTTCTTTGCATGATCTCGGTTGATTCGTTTTTTGCTAGTCATAACTGGTTCAACTAGGGTTCAACTGCTTGACCCGTAAAGGTTTCATCCTATTTTACCTTTTTTGGTCTACCCCCTTGACAATTTGCACTTTTTCTTAACTTGTCACAAATGCATCTGAACAAATTAATTTTGCTCGCCGCAACCGTTGTAGTATTTGACTTAAGTAGTTAAGCAAAATTAATTACATAATTATCTCCAAATTCTTTAAGAATTTTTTCTACAGATGAAACAAGAGAT
>NZ_JAUBTU010000152.1:0-8927 GCF_036705085.1 Microcoleus sp. B6-A1 | reverse complement strand
CCTACGGAAAATCAGGCTTTTGTAGTTTCGGGGCAACCACGGGGGGATTGCCCCTACGGAAAATCAGGCTTTTGTAGTTTCGGGGCAACCACGGGGGGATTGCCCCTACGGAAAATCAGGCTTTTGTAGGGGCGGTGCCCCCGTGCCCGCCCTCACCCACAGATGATTTCATGGGTATTTCAGGCATCGGGGCAACCACGGGGGGTTTGCCCCTACAAGAGAATGAAACCGCCCTGCCACATTAGGGCATTCTCACTTTCTGATATCCAATGAAAGCCAATTTACTGCTGATTGCAAGCTTATAGACGGCAATAGCAGCATTTAGAAAACCAGTTTTTGAGATGTTTCGGATTAATTAAATAAGCGTGCGAAGTGCGACCAGGATTTGGTATCAGATGAAAGCAACTTGAGTTAAATGATGACATAATCTTCGCCCAAAACAACTTGATTGACCTGTGGTTCCGGCTCTATTGGGTCGCTGTAATGAGTCTCAATGTGTTGGATGAAACTTTCCCGATAAGCTTTGAGATGCGAGTTAAGTGCTTCGATATCCTGTTCTCCTGTCGCGTAACCCCTCTCTTTTCGGAAGTGACCGGATTCCTTAACAAAAGCCATGTCTACTTGCCACAAAGCCTTATCAATCGGGCGATAGGACAAATCAACAATATCGTAAGCTGCAAATCCTTGAGACTTCATAAAACTCATTACCTCATACATCTGACCAAACAAAGTAACTTCTACAATTACATATTCAGTCTGCTGCAAAATCTCAGTTGCTCCCGCTAAAACATTTAATTCCTGTCCGTCTACATCAACTTTAATTAAATACGGGCCTGGCAAATTTCTTTCCCTGCATATTCCATCCAGCGTAATTGCTGGTATGTTTCTCAAATAAGGATCGCTGCTGTCAGTAACGCGATTTTCAGAAAGTGAAGAATGCACCATACCGGGACTGACGTTGAGGGTGAAAACTCCCGATTGTTTGCTCGCGGCTGCAATAATGTATTCTGCACTTTTGAGCTTGCGGCAAATTTTGGCTAGATAAGGTTCATTTTCGGCTATCGGCTCAATTAGCAAATGTCGCGAATCGGGGAAAGTTTCGTAAAGGTTAAAAGTTCCCAATGCGGCACCGACATCAATCACAGTTCTTGGTTGAAAACCTAACTTTTTAGCCAGCAGCAAGCTGCCTGACATCGAGTTTCTGAGAATTCCTGTTTGTTGTTGGCTCACAATTTTTTCCAGATTTCAATGTGGATATAATTAATATTATGTCTTGCAGCAGAGTTATTGTATGTCCGAATAAAGAAACGAAGCAATGGCAAACCTCCGCGATTGCTTCCCTGCGGATCGCAATGACAGAAATAGGTTTCAACTGAGATATTGCACCATTCTCAATCAGTTTTTTAGGAATAGGCATCTTGCCTGTTCCACGAGTAAATTTTCTTGTGGAACAGGCCGGAAAGCCTGTTAAGCGAGAATGGTGCAAGATGTGAGTTTCAACCCAACCTGCTATTATTTCGTGGATTTCTGCGCTTTGTTTTCCGGTTCTACAGATTGCAAAGCTTCGTCGAGAATTGCCCGTGCTTCTTCGGCTTTACTTCTAGCTTCTCGATAGCGGACATTAGCTTGAGCGAAGTTTTTGAGAACCTTGAAACCATCTTTCAAACGACCAATTTCCTCGGCAGTCACAGCCTCATCTGTAAACAAAATGTCGATCGCCGCCCGGATTTTGAGTGCTTCTTCGCGGGATTCCATGACTTTCAATTTGAGACTTGCCAAATTGCTCAAAATCTGCACGGCTTCAGTAATCGCGTCCTCGCCGTCAGACGCAGCATCTTCGATATCCTTAACTTCAACAAACTGCTTGGGCCCAAATCCCTCCACGAGTTCCGTAGGCAGCTTGCCCTCATCCATGAGATCCATCAGCCGATCCATCGCTTCTTCCCGGGCTTTGGCTGAATCTTTCCCCTTGACAGTTAAAATAATTTCGGGGCTTTGAGGAAGTGTATAGCGAACCATATTTTGACAGCCTGTGCGCGAAAACAATTGAATGATATTTTATCTTTATTTGATCGCCAGTTGCAGCTATCAATCTGCTCCATTACCAACCGCTTGCCAAAACTTGACACATATATAGCAATCCTCAGTGAGTCGTAAATTTTTTACCCCACCCCAACCCTCCCCGAACTCGCTCGCTTGGGAGTAAGAAATTCACAAATGATGCGAGGATTGCTATATACACTCAAAAGGAACCCTCGACAATGAAAGATAAATTTCTTAACTTTCTCAACTTGCTTTTAGTAGCTGATGTGTTTTTCGTTTTTGCCATTTTTGGGTGGTTTGTGATCGCAGTAGCAGGTCGATCGACCGGGGTGAATCTCGGTTTTGATTTGTGGTACAGTCTGTGGCAGCCCGTATTTAATCCCGCCCTGGGAATTCTTATGGGCGGTGCTATTCTCAGCGGTATAATTAACCAAGTTTCTAAACGCCTCAATCCCAAGTAAAATTGATGTTTTGTTGGAGACGGTGATTGGCGATCGTACTTAGTTGCCGATCGAACTTGTGGAATGCTTCAGAGATGAGGCACTCAATTAGGTCGATGAAGCTTGAAAATACATAAGTAGTCAAAAACGAGTGAAACGCTCCCCAAAGGAGCGATATCTTATCAAAGCAATCACAAAAGTTATGATAGCTTTACATTCTGTTACAGAGTAAAGTTTATTTTCGCCTACCTATTTACGTCAAAAATCAGGATTGGACGATCGGGATCTAAAAATATCAACTCATGTTCTAAGGAACAAAAGTCGGGCATTATGGGAGAACAAAAATGTATCGGTATCCTCACTAGCGGGGGTGACTGTGCAGGCTTAAACGCAGTTATTCGAGCCGTTGTCTACCGCGCAACGGGAACTTACAATTGGAAAGTGATGGGGATTCGTCAAGCCACCAACGGATTGATGAGTCGTCCCCCTGAAGCAATTCCCTTGGATATTGAGAAAGTAGACTCGTGGCTCACCATTGGCGGTACGATGCTAGGTACGACAAATAAGGGCGACCCTTTTGCTTTCCCGATGCCGGATGGGACTCTACGCGATCGTACTGAGGACATTATCGAAGGCTATCATCAACTAGGTCTGGATGCCTTAATTGGCATTGGTGGCGATGGCAGTCTCGCCATTCTCAGGAAGATTGCTCAACACGGCAATTTGAATTTAGTGGCTATTCCTAAAACAATTGATAATGATGTGGGAATTACCGAGCGTTCCATCGGTTTTGATACTGCGGTCAATATTGCGACTGAAGCACTCGATCGCTTGCATTTTACTGCGGCAAGTCACAGTCGCGTCATGATTGTTGAAGTCATGGGACGCGACGCGGGACATATTGCGATCAGTGCCGGAATTGCTGGGGGAGCTGATATAATTCTGATTCCCGAAATCCCTTACAAAATTTCCCAAATCTGCGCCCAAATCCAAGAACGCCAAGACCGGGGAAAAAACTACTGTTTAATTATAGTAGCGGAGGCAGTTCGCACTGAAGAAGGCGAGTTAGTAATGCACACAAATCGCTTAGGTCAAAGTCGATTAGGCGGAATTGGTCAGTATTTAGCTGATACAATTTCTGAGTGCAGCGGTGCAGAAACTCGCGTCACTGTTTTGGGACATATTCAACGCGGAGGAACTCCTTCATCGTTAGAAAGATTAGTTGCTTCTGCTTTTGGCGTCGCAGCAGTTGATTTAATTGCCGAAGAGAAATACGACTGCATGGTATCTTGGCAAAAGCGGGAAGTTGTGAGCGTTCCTCTGGAAGATGCGATCGCCAAATACAGACCTGTAGACTTCGATGGTACTCTGGTTAAAACGGCTCGCGGTTTAGGGATTTGTCTGGGAGACTAAACAATTACCCGTCCGATTTCTTAAAGGTTTAGTCGGGGACGCACTCAGAACCACAAAACAGGGTTAACCAAGACTGAGGGTTTTAAGCCAGTGTATGGTCGTAAAAAAAACCAAGGTGATGACCGGCCGTGCTTCCAGGACTAAGATTAACCTGGAAGTAGTGGCGTTTCAACTATGATTAGTGTACCTTGCAATTAGTTCCGAGCGAGTATCGACCCAGAGCGCGATCGCACTCGGAACTACCAAATACCGCAACAAGTGGAAAGGTGAGAAATTGACACCATTTACTACACAAATTAGAGTGCGCCATTACGAAATGGACGCCCTCGGTCACGTCAATAATGCTGTCTACCAGCATTATTTAGAACACGCTGCGATCGAACATTTAGAACATTTGGGATTTACTCTCGATCGCTACCGGGAATTGGGCGGCGTCTTTGTAATGCGGCGGATAGAGATTGACTATTTGCGATCGGCAGCCGCGGGCGATCGATTGGAGATATCCACTTGGATCGAACAAATGCGCGGCCCGCGCGCTGTCCGCCGCTACGAAATTCGCTTGGCTGGAAGTGACGAAATATTGTTAAAAGCCGAGGCGCTTTGGGTTTGGGTTGAAGTTACCACCATGCGCCCGCGAGCAATTCCCAAACAAATAATTGATATTTTTGAATCACAATCTCAAGCATTACCAACCTAGAGAAAAAATCAACTATTATATTTGCAAAATCATGTAAAAATCTCTTGGTTTGTAGTGACGGCTTCAGTCCTTCATTCCCCCTTTGTAGAAGTACAAAAAGTTGATTGTCGCCCGGGCCGGAAATCCCGATCGCAAAAAGTCGGATCGCCCGCCTGCCAGTTTGGATGCCACAGAGGTACGATGGAATAGAGGGAGGGAGGCCAAGCCCGGTAAGGTTAAGCTTGGCGACAATACCCAGAGGAAGGGAAAAATGACACTTAACTTGCGGCGACCGATTTTGATAGGCGGAATAGGACTTTCAGCAGCGCTGTGGCTGCTGGAAACTCTACAGCATTCGGGTTCAGAAATGGGCGAAACGGCACTCATCGGCTTGGCTGCTGCCGGTGCGGGGTATTGGTGGTGGAAGCAACAATCCCCCAAACTGGAACTCGCACTCCCGCAACCCCTGGCGAACCGGGAAGCAGCCGAAAAAGCGATCGCGGCTTCAGAAACCGCAATTAAATTGCTGGCTTCAGAAGCTCAAAACTCCGCCGATCCTGCTAATCTAACAGCAAAGCTCGATCGGCTCAGAAGCGAATTAGATAGACAAGATTTACGGATTACCGTAACAGGGGGCAAAGCTGTCGGCAAAACTGCCTTAATTCAAGTTTTAAATTCTAATTGGGCCTCTCAACACCCGCAAAAGCTTAGTTTACAAGAAACAGCAGCGCTGTTTGCTAATACAAATGCCGATGCCAAAATCAACGGTGATTTAGTGCTGTTTGTGACAGCGGGCGACATCACAGATTCCGAATTTAAAACATTATCTCAGCTAGCGTCCGCAGGTCAGCGCGTGTTGCTAGTCTGGAACAAACAAGACCAATATTTGCCAGAACAGCAGTCGCAGGTTTTGAACTCTTTGCAGCAGAAAATGCAAGGAATATTGGGGACAGAAGAGATAATTGCGATCGCAGCTTCTCCCAATTCTATTAAAGTGCGCCGACACCAAGCGGACGGCACAGTTCAAGAACGGATAGAAAATCAAGTCTCTCAACTTGAGCCACTGACGGAAAGATTGACTAAAATCTTAACGGAAGAACGGCAACAGTTGGTCTGGGCGAGTGCAGTGCGGGAGGCTGCAAGTATAAAGTTAGAGGCAAAAACCTTATTAAATGCGGTCAGGCGCGATCGGGCAATTCCCATTATCGAACAATATCAGTACATCGCCGCCGCCGCCGTCTTTACTAACCCGGTTCCAGCTTTAGACTTGCTAGCAACAACCGCCATCAGTACCCAACTCGTAATCGACCTCGGCGCCATCTACCAGCAAAAGTTTTCCTTAGACCAAGCTAAGACAGTAGCGGCAACTTTGGCAAGTCAAATGTTTAAATTGGGATTAGTAGAAATGTCTACCCAAACTATTACTGGACTGCTCAAAAGCAATGCCGTCACCTACGTAGCAGGAGGCGCGGTGCAGGGAATTAGTGCAGCATATTTTACCAGAATAGCTGGACTGAGTTTAATTGAATATTTCCAAAGTCGAGAAGGGGAAAATGCTGCAATAGGCATTTTAAATATCGACCAGTTGACTAAAACTTTGCAAGCAGTATTTACGCAAAATCAGCAAGTTTCTTTCTTGCAATCTTTCGTCAACCAAGTGGCGAGTCGCCTTTCATCTCAGGTATCTGGGCCAGAAACCGTTAAGTCGGCGGTCAATTAAGTAAAATAAAGGAACAGGCTCTTGGGCCTGTTCCACAAGACAGTTTTTTTGTTGTGGAAGAACAGGCTTTCCGGCCTGTTCCACAAGACAGTTTTTTTGTTGTGGAAGAACAGGCTTTCCGGCCTGTTCCACAAAAAAATTTTTGTTATTGTGGAAGAACAGGCTTTCCGGCCTGTTCCACAAAAAAATTTTTGTTCTTGTGGAACGGGCATCTTGCCCGTTCAATATTTTTTGGAAAACTCAAAACTAAAAAATTATAAATTTATGAAAAATTGTATTAAAATAAGAAATAGGATTTATAATTCGACGATCAATTATACCTGCTTAAAAAAGCCGATCGCCAATGGCTGACAATTCCCTTCAAGAAAATCGCTTATCTCTTGCCCGCGCCAGTTTGCGCGAATCCCTGGCGCGCTATTCCCACCTGCGCCAAGGGAAAAAAAACTCGAATAATACAGAATTAGAAGCCGCGCTGCAATATCAGTTAGATATCTTAACTTCCACCTCAGAAAAACTAGACTACAACGTCATTCGCATTGCTACTTTCGGCTTAGTCAGCCGTGGCAAGTCAGCCGTATTAAACGCGCTTTTAGGTCACAAAATTCTGCAAACAGGCCCTCTCAACGGCGTGACTCAGTGGCCGCGTTCCGTGCGCTGGAGTGTGCCTTTATCCTTCCTTGACAGCGAGGAACCCCCCCAACCCCCCCTTGCCAAGGGGGGGCTTATGGAACCCCCCCTTGCCAAAGGGGGGAAAGGAGGGGTGCAAGTAGAATTAATCGATACTCCGGGACTTGATGAAGTTGGCGGCGAAGTGCGCGGCGAAATGGCGAAACAAGTAACTCGCCAAGCTGACTTAATTCTGTTTGTCGTTGCAGGCGATATCACCAGAACTGAATATCAAGCATTGTGCGAATTGCAAACAGCTCAAAAACCGGTGATTTTAGTTTTTAATAAAATTGACCTGTATCCAGAATTAGACAGAAAAGCTATTTACAAAAGTTTGCAAGCGCTGGGAAATTCTGAAGAGCTAGCAGCCGCTGCGGTAACAGAGGAAACAGATAGCGAAAATTTGTCCGATCGCCCAAACAACTCCTCCCATAAATCTACTGTAAAATCACCGCCTAAAACTTCCAAATCTTTAGAAATAGTCATGGTAGCTGCCGAACCAGCGCCGGTGCAAGTGCGGGTGGAATGGTCTGACGGAAGAGTCAGTCACGAATGGGAGTCGCCGCCCGCGCAGATAGACGAACTAAAACATAAAATTTTGACAATTCTTAACAGAGAAGGTCGATCGCTCCTCGCTCTAAATGCTTTAGTTGAAGCTAGAGATGCCGAAGCAAACATTGCCCGTCACGTTCTCAAATTGCGACAAACAGAAGCCGAAGATTTAATCTGGCAATTTGCAAAATATAAAGCTTTGGCTGTCGGTTTAAATCCAGTGGCATTCTTGGATGTAATGGGAGCAAGTGTCGCAGATTTAGCCTTAATTCGCTCTTTATCCAGACTTTACGGCTTACCCATGACTGGTTACGAAGCCGGGAAACTTTGGCAGACTATTTTCTCCAGCGCTGGCGGCGTACTTTTGGGAGAATTGGGTAGCAGTTTTCTGTTGGGATTTGGCAAAAGTGCAGCCGCAGCGGCCCCGCACATCGGCTTTTCTACTTTTGCCGGAGTTGCTGTCACTCAAGCTAGTTTAGCAGCTTACGGAACCTACGCTGTCGGTCGTGCTGCCCAAGTTTACTTAGAAAAAGGCTGCACCTGGGGCCCCCTGGGGCAAGATACGGTAATTCAAGACATTCTCGCCACCATCGAGCGTAATACAATTATCGATCGGTTGCAGCAAGAGTTTAAAATATGACACAAACAACAGCCATTACTGAAATCATCCAAACTTTAGCAGATGTTGAATCTCGATTCAATATTACGCGAACTGAATCCGAGGAATTTTTCCCAGAATGGTATGCAGATTTACCCGAAATTACAGAAGTCGATAAAGCCGCCCTCAATTTAATTCGGCGGCGATATCTCTATCATTTAAATGATGGAATCCTTACAGAAGGAACCGTTACGCTAATCATGGGTTCGCCTCTATTGGAACGAGCGGGTTTTTACGATCCACCTTTTAAAATGATGGCTGAAAAATCTGTACAAATTCTTTTAGATGACGAGGATGATGAAGTAGAAACTCTCAAGGGACGGATTGATGTTTTAGTGATGCAAAATCAGTTTTGGGTGACACTCTTAGAGTCGAAGCGCACCACCATTTCCGTAATGTCTGCACTTCCCCAAACACTAGCATACATGACCGCCAATCCCCGCAAGGATAGACCGAGTTTTGCTGCGATGACAAATGGCAGTGAAATTGTATTCGTCAAGCTAGACTTTCAGAATCCGCCTCAATATGACTTATCAAGAATATTTTCACCTGTTCCTCTAATGAACGAACTTTATACGGTTCTTCAAGTCTTGAGAAAAATTGGTCAACTGATTGTGTAGCCCTAAAAATCTCAGTTGACTAGGGTGCGTCAATCGATTTTAGATTTTAGATTTTAGATTTTACCCACATTCCGCAGATATTTAGACAAATTTAATAGTTTTAAATTGGGAGGCATAAAGCCATGGAATCAATATATAG
>NZ_JAUBTU010000200.1:0-1225 GCF_036705085.1 Microcoleus sp. B6-A1 | reverse complement strand
GGGAGCGTGTCACTTTTGCGATGAGTATAAATACTCGTGAACCCCACCATGACTTTTTTACCCATCATCAGTATAATGGCGATAATTATCATCTCTTCCCACTGCATATATAATCATGACACCTGAACAACAACAGACAATTAAAACACACCTAGATGCTATTTCTGCCATACTTTATGATGATTATAATCCTGATTCCTTGCAGACATTAGAAGATATTGAACTCGCAGTGAGAGACCAAGTTTTGACTCATGTGACACCACATATCGGCTTTTTTTTATCTGCTCAGCTAGCGGTACAAAAGCCGGAAGAATCAAGACCTTAAAAAGTACCCTAGGTAATTTAAGTATCACCGAGAAGCAAGCAGCTAAACTAGGCTGCGGTAGTGCTAGCAGGTTGAGTCCACATTTAGAAAACTGTTGCTTAAGACTGAGTGCCAATGTTGCTTATAAGCATGCAGCCCAAGATATTAAGTATCTAACGGGAGTGACTGTTCCGGCTAAAACACAACTCATATTAGTACATTATCAAGACTTCAGCGAACCGATATCAACAGAAGATATTTCGGAGCTAAGTGCAGATGGTGGAAAAGTACGACTGAGGGCACCTCAAGGAGAAAAGTCTGAATGGAAAGACTATAAAGCAATTGTGTCGGAAGCTGGTATGATGGCTAGTTTCAATCAAAATGATATCCTCGTTAATTGGGCAAATAAACAACCGTTAGCAAAACCTGTAACTTGCGTAGGTGATGGACATGATGGAGTGTGGAATATATTTAAGGAAATCAGTAGTCAACAGGACAGAAGAGAAATTCTCGATTGGTATCATCTGAATCAAAATCTTCAGAAAGTAGGTGGTTCAATGAAGCGAATTAAGCAAGCAGAAGCATATTTGTGGCAAGGGAATGTAGAGAATGCGGTAGCTCTATTTACAAAGCTCAAGAAAAAATCAGCAGTGAATTTTTGCAAATATTTAGAAAAGCATAAACAAAGGATTATCAACTATGAAGTTTGCTCAAGGGATGGCATCTGTTCAATTGGTTCAGGAGCGGTAGAATCAGGGATTAAGCAAATAGCCAGACGAATTAAAATATCAGGAGCTAGTTGGAAATCAGAACATGTGGGACAAGTATTAGCTCATCGTTGTGCTTACTTAAACGGCTTAATTGGTAATCAGGGAAAACCTGCCTAAGTATAATTGCTCACTGCAAAAGTGACATGCTCCC
>NZ_JAUBTU010000151.1:0-9196 GCF_036705085.1 Microcoleus sp. B6-A1 | reverse complement strand
TATTATCTCCGATGATTCACTTTTACTTCCTCAATCCGCGTATGTGCCAGTTGGGGGTGCGGAATGTGGGTTAAAACATTAGGGACACAGGCAAATCCTGTGTCCCTAAAATTCGTTTTCTAGTAAGACTTCAGTTTTTTATTACAGATTTGGGTCAATCAAGATTTGCATTCCTTACTACAAAATGTCAATCAGAACTAAAGTCCTTACAAAATCCAAAATTCACAATTTGAAATTGCGGGGAGGGTAAAAATCTAAAATCTAAAATCTAAAATCTAAAATTGAGTGACTGTACTTGTGAAATAGTTTTCAGGAGGACAAATTTATGGTAGTTATATGCGGGGACAATCTCGATAATTTGCTAGCCGGTGAAATTGGCGATGATTCCCTGTGCGGGCTGGGAGGGAATGATACTCTATCTGGTTTGGATGGTAATGACACTTTAGATGGCGGAGTAGGAAATGATAGTCTCGCAGGTGGAATCGGTAGCGATCGCCTTTTGGGCTACTTTGGTAACGACAGTCTCAGCGGTGGCGAAGGCGATGACAAAATTGAAGGAGGTGCCGGGAATGATATTCTTGAGGGTGGCGAAGGCGCGGATTTAATCAGAGGAGAAGACAATAATGATAGTATCTTGGGAGGGGCTGGCAATGACTGTCTTAATGGCGGTCAAGGCAATGATACGGCGATCGGAGGAGATGGAGACGATCGCTTGTTTGGTGGCAGCAACAACGACTTGTTAATTGGTGGCAAAGGTAACGATCGCCTGTTGGGAGACAGTGGGAACGACACTTTAAGAGGTGACTTAGATAATGACTACCTTAACGGCAATGCAGGAGACGATTTGCTTGAGGGAAATGAAGGCAACGACACCCTGATTGGCGGGCCGGGTAATGACACATTATTGGGTTACGGCTTTTCCTCAACAGTAGCACAAATTGATTATTTGATCGGGCAAAATGGAGCCGACTTATTTGTTCTCGGTTCGTCAAATGCCCGCCCTTACCTATTCTATAGTGGTGACAATGCCTATGCCGTTATTGAGGATTTTAACCGGGTCGAAGGCGACAAAATCCAAGTCGTTGGCTTCGTACAAGATGGTGACGGTTCTCGCTTCTTCTCTTACCGATTTGAATCTTATGATGACGGTATGACACGGGGAACTCGGATATTTGTCGGATCGGATTTAATCGCCGACGTTAAAAATGTTACAGATGTGAGTCTATCAGATTGCACGATCGTTTCGACTGGGTTTATACCGCCATCGCGAGACTTTCCATCCTTCCCTTCTCTGCCGATAATTCCCTTTCCGATACCGCCGCGTCCCACTCCTTTCTCGCCAATACTGCCAGTTTTTGTGGAAAGTTTGCTTTCTTTTCAATTGTGATAGGACTTACGGATGGGGGCAATCACCGGTTTTTTTTACGGAAATACGCAGGTTGCAGCCTGCAGATTTTGTTAGTAAAGACTGAAGTCCTTACTACAAAACAAGATTCGGTTGGACTGTCGAACCGGCTCGGGCTACTCGATCGACCATGAGGGCGTTTGGGGCCAAAAGGTAAAGTTTTACGATCGAGATGAAATTTGGCCTCTCCCGGCAAACCGGTTTCCGGCTCGGACTGCTTTCTGTAGCTCAGTCCTACCCGCATAGTAGCTTGGGCGGATGTTGAGATTCCGAAAAAAGCCTTTTAAGTGTCCAAAAACCGATCGCCCGCGTGAAAATTGCACGGCAATTATGTTACATTTTTTATCACAGTCTGGAATTCGATCGGGCAACGCCAGCGAGTAGGGACAAGCCACCGCTTAGTTTCCCAGGGCTTGCAGGCGATCGCACAATAGAGTTCCTTTCGTCAGCTCCAAATTAAAAAAATAGCCTCAGGCATTTGCTAGTAAAAGCAAGCTGCTCGGCGCGGGGCGACAAAAAACCTTGTGGCTGCTGCCCTGAACCTCAACCACAGCAATATTCTTTTAGGAATTCTGGCTCCATGTTTTCTAAACAAATCACCGACTCAAAAACCTACCAGTGGTTTGAGGAACGCCTGGAAATTCAGGCGCTCGCCGATGACATCACTACAAAGTATGTACCCCCCCACGTCAATATTTTCTACTGCTTGGGCGGAATTACTTTAGTTTGCTTTCTGATCCAGTTTGCCACCGGCTTCGCCATGACTTTCTATTACCGTCCGACGGTAGCAGAAGCTTTTTCTTCAGTGCAATACCTGATGAATGAAGTCAACTTCGGCTGGCTGATCCGCTCCATCCACCGCTGGTCTGCCAGCATGATGGTACTGATGATGATTTTGCACACCTTCCGGGTTTACCTGACCGGCGGCTTCAAAAAGCCCCGCGAGTTAACCTGGGTGACAGGAGTAATCTTGGCAGTCATCACTGTTTCTTTCGGCGTGACCGGCTATTCGCTGCCTTGGGATCAAATTGGTTACTGGGCAGTTAAAATCGTTTCCGGCGTCCCCGAAGCTATCCCGTTTGTCGGCTCTTTGATGGTTGAACTGCTGCGCGGCGGTGTCAGCGTCGGTCAAGGCACTTTGACTCGCTACTACAGCTTGCACACTTTTGTGTTGCCTTGGCTGATTGTAGTGTTCATGCTGGCTCACTTCTTGATGATTCGCAAGCAAGGTATCTCTGGCCCGTTGTAAGTTTTGAGTTGTGGGGGCGGTATTTTTTTTGCCCCCCGCTGAATTTTGAGTTGAAAATTCATAATTCATCACTCATGATATTTATTTACGGCTAACACTTCCTGCGATCGCACCGCTGATGATTCAGACTAACGAATACAGCGGAATCCCAGGCCCGGGTAAAACTAAAAGGAGAACACTCTTACTATGTCTATTCTCAAAAAACCAGATTTGAGCGATCCCGCGCTCCGCGCTAAGCTCGCTAAGGGCATGGGTCACAACTATTACGGCGAACCAGCTTGGCCTAATGACTTGCTCTACGTTTTCCCTATAGTCATCATGGGAACGATTTCTTTGTGCGTGGGTTTGGCTGTACTAGACCCGGCTTTGGTTGGCGAACCTGCTAATCCTTTTGCTACTCCGCTGGAAATTCTGCCGGAATGGTATTTGTGGCCTGTGTTCCAACTCCTGCGCGTTTTGCCTAACAAATTGTTGGGTATTGCTTGCATGGCTGGTGTTCCCGTTGGCTTGATTTTGATTCCGTTCATCGAGAGCGTTAACAAGTTTCAAAATCCGTTCCGCCGCCCTGTTGCTACTACTGTTTTCCTCTTGGGAACTGCGTTCACTCTGTGGTTGGGTATTGGTGCTATTTTCCCGATCGACAAATCTTTCACACTGGGTCTTTTCTAAGATTTAAGTTTGCTTGATTTTGACGCCTGCGGGTTTCCTGTAAAGTGCTTTTGTACTGGTGGGAAACTTTAGCGGGCGTCAATTGATTTTAGATTTTAGATTTTAGATTTTAGATTTTAGATTTTAGATTTTGGATTGGTGATTTTGGATGTTAGATGTTAGATTTTAGATTTTAGATTTTTGATTTATCGCTTTAAAAGTTAATAATTATCAGTAATTAATTGTAGGCGCAACGGCTGGTATAAAAGTGCCGATGCTCGATCGACTCTACACCGCCCTAGAGTCAAACTCCATTAATTTTTATTGCGGAACCTTGACAAACAGAGCTAGAATATGTCAAAGGCTGGGTATCTTTTGTATAACTGCGGGAACTTCAGAGCTCTAGAATAACAGCAACTGCCCCAGGTGCAAGCTATGTCCTCAGAGAAACAGTTAATTCTTGATTTTGCCCAGCCAGACGCGATGAAATCGATTCTCCCGAGTCCCTCAATCCTGTCGAGTCACGGCACAAAATGGGAGGGAATTCACGTCGAATATCACCGTCAGCCAGCAGACGAAACTCCCGAACACTGTTTCCAACAACACAACATTGGGCTGATACTCAATTCAGTTACAGTAAACGGAATACTCAACGGGAAACACTACGGTAGCGAACCGTGGCAAAGAGGAGAAATTTTCATCGGTGGTGCTGGTACTGATTTCCAGTCAGGTGCAGTCGAAGATCCTGAATTTATAGCGATCGCGATCGACCCTACCGACTTCGACAAAACAGTTGGCGAATCGACCCATTCAAACCTCATTGAAATTATACCGCACTGGAAAATCAGCGATCCTTTGATTCTCGGCATTGGCTGGGCCCTCAAAACCGAACTCGAATCAGGTGGATTAAACGGTACTCTTTATGTCGATGCACTGAAAAACGCGCTTTCAATGCACATACTTCACCGCTATTGTGCACAAAAACCGCATAGGCGAGATTTTGAAGGCGGTCTCGATCCTGTCAAATTGCAGATTGTTATTAACTACATAAATGACTACCTAAACCGAGATTTGCACATAGCTGAACTGGCTAACTTAGTGCAGATTAGTCCTTATTATTTCAGTCGTTTGTTCAAACAATCAATTGGAGTCACGCCCCATCAATACGTCACCAAGTGCCGGATTGAAAAAGCCAAACAGTTGTTGAAAAGGCAAGATTTATCAATAACCTATATCTCGGAGCAAGTCGGGTTTCACGACCAAAGTCACTTTAGCAAGACTTTCTGCAAAATCGTCGGTTTGACTCCTAAGAAATATCGCGCTCAACTTTAACAGCGATTTGTCGTTGGGTGGGGGCAGGTTTATGAGATTGTCGGTTTTAGGCAATTATTGTCGGTGAGGGGAGCCCCTACAGGAATTATATCTATTTGACCGGACATGATATTAATCCTGTAGGGGCGGGTTCACCAATATCTCTAATAGAAACGAGAAAGCCTGTAAACCCTTCCTAAGCCTTTAATCGCGGTCGATCGACCCGACACGATCAGAATCTGGTTGGAAATGCAGAAAACCAGCTACAAAAACCGAGTCCGTAGCCCGTGTTACAATTTTTAATCAACAATCCGAGAAATTTCGCAAGAAAATTGTATTTTTCGTAAATTTTTTGCAAGAATTTACTATACAGCAGAGCTGGTACTTGTATATACTTACTCGCATAACATGAACCAGGGGTACCAGCTATGAGCTCTCAAAATCAACAGGCATCTTACGGTCAAATTCCCTTAAGTTTTATTGCAAATGCTGGACAAACTGACCCTCATGTGAAATTCCAGGTCAAAGGTGCCGGTCACAGTATCTATTTCACTCCAAACGAAATCACCTTTACCGCTTTCCAGCCACCTAATGAACCGGGAAACCAAGCCACAAATTCTGCAATTGTCCGCAGCAGCTTAGCCAACAGCAACCCGAATCCCACAATTTCAGGGCTGGAACAATTGCCGGGAGTTGCTAACTTTATTTTAGGCGAAGATTCCAGTCAATGGCACACAGACGTTCCTACTTTTAACGGTGTTGTTTATCAAAACGTCTATCAAGGAATTGACCGCGTTTTCAAAGGCACTGAAGGACAACTTAAAAGCGAGTTTTTGGTTGCACCTTTTGCCGATCCGAGTCAAATTAAGATGAACTATAGCGGTGTTAACGACATCCGCTTGCGTGACGATGGAGCACTGATATTAGAGACACCGCTGGGCGAATTAATTGATAACGCACCGATAGTTTATCAAGATATCAACGGACAGCGGGTGAATGTTCCCGCAGCTTACAATTTATTAGGAAACGGTCAAGTTAATTTTAGTTTGGGATATTTTGACCCCACTCAACCCCTAGTTATTGACCCGGTTTTAGCTTACTCGACTTACTTAGGCGGCAGCGGCGATGGCATAAGCGGCAACGGCAATGACTACGCCAACCGCATGACTGTAGATAGTACAGGTGCGGCTTACATTATTGGCACTACTTTTAACAATTTTACGACTACTCCCGGTGCGTACCAAACTACGCCAGCAGGTAACGCTGATTTCTTAGTTACCAAAATTAACCCCGAAGGAACTGCCTTAGTTTACTCTACTTATATCGGCGGTATTGGCAATGAATACGGTTTTGGGATTGCGGTAGACAGTCAAGGCAATGCTTATTTAACCGGACAAATCGATCCGGGTTATCCAATTACACCGGGTGCTTTTCAACCGACAACACCTAATTACACTGCTGGGGTAACAAAACTCAATGCAGCCGGCAATGCGTTAGTTTATTCTACCTTTTTAGGCACGAGCACCAGTGGCGCCCTAGGCAACGGCATTGCGGTAGACAGTAACGGTAATGCTTATGTTACCGGGATCACAGGCGATGGTTTCCCCACTGCCAATGCCTCCCAACCTCAAATTGGAGGCAACATTGATGCGTTTATTACTAAAGTTAATCCCGCAGGTAGTGCTTTAGTTTATTCTACTTATTTGGGGGGTTCTGGTCGCGAAGACGCTCAAGCCATTGCAATAGACAATAATGGTAATGCCTACATTACTGGCATTACTTCTTCGACTAACTTCCCGGCGGAATATTATGGAGGCAGTGAATTCCCCAATGCTACTTTTCAAAGTAAAATTGGAGGCGGTGCAGATGCCTTTGTCGCTAAATTTAACGCGAATGGTGCACGTGCTTATTCCACCTATTTAGGTGGTAGTGGCGATGAAAAAGGTGCTGATATCGCTGTAGATAGTGCTGGAAGTGCCTATGTTGTAGGAAGTACCACTTCAACTAATTTTCTTACCGCTAGTCCAATTCAAGCTGCTAGTGCAGGTGGTGCTAATGATGCTTTTGTCAGCAAGCTGAGTCCTAACGGTAGTTCTTTGATTTATTCAACTTATTTGGGCGGCAGCGGAGATGACAAAGGCCATCGCATTATTGTTGACAGTGCAAATAATGCTTATGTTACCGGGGATACGACTTCGACTAATTTCCCGACTAAGAATGCTATTCAAAGTGTTAGCGGCGGCGGGAAAGATGCTTTTGTCACAAAAATCAATGCGTCGGGTTCTGCCTTAGTTGATTCTACTTATCTTGGCGGCAGCGGCGACGACAACGGTAGTGGTATTGCGGTGGATGCTTCTGGTGCAGTTTATGTGGCGGGATCTACTACGTCTACTAATTTGCCTACTGCGAATCCTTTGCAAGCGGCGAATGGGGGAGGTGCTTCTGATGCTTTTATTACTAAAATAATTCCTGGCGGGCCGCAGGTAAAGATTGTTGAGTCGGGCGGCAGCACTAATGTAGCAGAAAGCGGGACGACTGATACTTATACAGTTGTGCTCACTAATCAGCCTACTGCAAATGTGGCGATCGCACTTAATACCGACACTCAAATTCAACCGATTGCTGGCATTAGTTTCACTCCAACTAACTGGTTTGTACCGCAAACAGTGACAGTCAGTGCAGTTGATGATGCAGTAGCAGAAACTTCGCCACACAGCGGCCCGATTACTCACACTGCTATCAGTACCGATGCTAATTATAACGGGACTACTGCAAGTTTTACAGTTAATGGCACTGCTGGCAATACCGTCAATGCTAATATTACTGATAATGACACCGCAGGCGTTAGTATTACTCCGACTAACACGACTGCGACGGAAGCCGGTGCAAACGGAAGTTATAGCGTTAAATTAAATACTCAACCGATCGCACCTGTTACGATTAACTTGGCTACAGGCAGTGAAATTCAACCAATTACCGCACTTACTTTTACCGCTACTAATTGGAATGTCGCTCAAACTGTTGCGGTGAAAGCAGTTGACGACAATTTAGTTGAAGGAAATCATGCAGGTGCGATCGCCCATACTGCCACCAGTACCGATACTAACTATAACAGCATCACAATTTCCCCTGTTAATGTCGCCATTACTGATAACGACACCGCAGGCGTTAGTATTACTCCGACTAACACGACTGCGACGGAAGGCGGTGCAACTGGAACTTATAGCGTTAAATTAAATACCCAACCCATCGCACCTGTTACGATTAACTTAGCTACAGGCAGTGAAATTCAACCAATTACCGCACTTACTTTTACCGCTACTAATTGGAATGTCGCTCAAACTGTTGCGGTGGCTGCTGTGGACGACAATGCAGTTGAAGGAAATCATGCAGGTGCGATCGCCCATACAGCTACCAGTACCGATACTAACTATAACAGCATCACAATTCCGGCTGTTAGCGTCGCCATTACCGACAACGACACTGCCGATTTCAGCATTGCACCTACGAACATAACTGCTACAGAAGGTGGCGCAAATGGCAGTTACAAAATCGAGCTAACTTCGCAACCGAAGGCACCGGTTACTATCAGTTTCAATACTGACAATCAACTTAATCCGATCGCCACACCTATTACTTTTGACAGCACTAACTGGAACGTTGCTCAAACTGTCACTGTTACTGCGATCGACGACAATCTAGCACAAGGAACCCACAGTGGCACGATTGCTCACACAGCTACGAGTACCGATGCAAATTATAATGCGAAAGTCATTCCCAATGTGACAGCATCGATTACAGATAACGATAGTCCCGGTATTTCTCTTGTCCAATCAGGAGGCGGGACAGCTATTGCTGAAGGCGGTGCAACGGATAGCTACGGCGTAATTCTGACTACCGCACCTACTGCAAACGTCACGATAAATTTTGACACTGGCAATCAAATTAATGCGATCGCACCTGTCACTTTCACCCCGAATAATTGGAATGTGGCGCAAAATGTCACTGTTACGGCGATCGATGACAGCATAGCGCAAGGAGCCCGCAGCGGCACGATCGCTCACACATCTGTCAGTACAGATACTAATTATAACAACCTGACGATTTCTCCTGTGACAGCCACGATTGCTGACAACGACACTACAGGTGTGAGTATTTCACAACAGAGCACAACTGCTACAGAAGGCGGTGCCACAGGCAGTTATACACTCAAGTTAAATTCGCAGCCAACTGCACCAGTTACTATCAGTTTTGATGGGGGAAATCAAATAAATGCGATGGGTGCAATTACCTTCGACGCTACCAACTGGAATGTTGCCAAACCAGTCACAGTAACAGCTACAGACGATGCGGCTGTGGAAGGAAATCATGCGGGGGCGATCGGGCATACTTTTACCAGTACCGATGTTAAATATAACAGCATCACAATTTCCCCTGTTAATGTCGCCATTACTGATAACGACACTGCCCCAACCCCAACCCCAACACCTCCACCTCCAACCCCAACACCTCCAACCCCAACACCTCCAACCCCAACACCTCCAACCCCAACACCTCCAACCCCAACACCTCCAACCCCAACA
>NZ_JAUBTU010000011.1:0-116838 GCF_036705085.1 Microcoleus sp. B6-A1 | reverse complement strand
CCCGTTGATAGGCGTTAAGTGGAAGTCCTGAGAGGGATGAAGCTGAGGCGTACTAATAGACCGAGGGCTTGACCTCTATTCTTTGATGGTAATGATGATGACTTAATTCTCTGCAGTCTTCAGGGCTTTTTACCCTTATTTTTTTTAGTAGTGTCAAAACACCCAGTGCCACCACTGGGATACTATTCTTTTCTCGCTTGTTAAACGCCCCGGTTGCTAATATATTTACCGCGTCACTGCCGCTCGAAAATAGCTCTATCCCTGCAACCACTTTTAAACAAAAGCTCCTGACGGGATGACAAGAACAGTCCAAAGCTTGATAAAATCAAGGACATAGCCCTCAAACCTCTCTGAGAGAATGGGAGCTTATTGCGTCTAATTTTCATCAATTCCGCAATAGTTGCATGGCAAAGCTCCCTCCCTACTCCCTCCGCTTCGCGGCGGCCACGATTGACCGTATAATCCAATTCAAAAGCTACTATGACGGCGTTGCGATCGCATCGAATCAGTAAGGCGACCGATGTATTTCTGAATTCCCATAAGCTTGAGCTTGTGTCCTTGTAAAATCGCACAACTATCAGCAACTATAAGCTAAAGCTATTAAAAATATTAAAGTTTTATAATATTAAAGTTTTGAGGCGGTCGTCACAAGGGTAACTCTTTTCAAGATTATAGCCGACTGTTTTACAGTCCTTAAACATTGTTTCGATACCACTGCGACATTTAAACGCTGTTACAGCTTGTTTCAATTTGGCGATATTGGTGAGTAAATACCAGTCTTCATCTTCGGCACTATTTCGATATTTTCGTTGCCCATAACCAGCGACATCAAAACAGCCCAATCCTTGCTGCTGATTTTAACTCCTGTCAAATAAAAGCTCGTACCTGCTACTAAACCACACTCACTCAACCGCTTAAATTCCTCTCCTTCTTCTTGAATATAGCGTCCCTGTTTTACTCTCAAAACAAACCTTATGTTTTTTTCACACAGCCCACTTGCCAGCTTAACGCTCGCAAATTCAGGCCTCTCCTAAAAGAACCATTTTATAATTTTTTAGCAGACCAAGAATGGGGCAGATTAAGCTTTGTTGTTCTCGGAGGTTGCTACAGCCACAGCGAAGGCAATATCTGCTACTACAACGGTAAAGCTCTCTTGTTCCCAATCAGGCTAATCATCAACAGATTTTTATCTCGCCACGGCGTTCTATCAATGGCGACCTTCAACTCTTGTTTCTTTTTAAATTGACTTCTCCAGATATATTTAAGCACAGGAAACCAAAGCTTTTCAATCTTGAGCAGAGGTAGCTTGAGAAATCGTTGAATAGAACGTCGTCCGCTCTCAAACATGATTGGGTATCGCATCAATTTCGCCAATAACTCAATACTCACTTGTTTATGGGTTGGGAGCAGAAAAACTAAAATAGTCACAGTCAAGTATTCGGTGTTTTTGAGCTGCTGTTGGAAACAAATTTGGTATGATTGAGGTAACATTTTTAACTGATGGGGCTTCTTAACAAGACTGACCCCATATTTTTTTACCAAAAATCGGTTCTAGCCCCGTCATCTGTATTGGTTGATATATTTTACCATAAGCTCAGGAGAGCTAGAAACGTTATATATTCCTGCGTCTCGGATTGATATAAAAAAAGAAAATTAATAGTGTAGGTTTTGTTTCTCAACCTAACCTACACTATTAATAATTTGTGTAAGGGGAATGTTTATTCCTAACTCTCATTCTTCACGACACGGAAGTTACGGAAATACGGATAACTGTTGTTTTCCTGATTCCTTCTTCTTTTTTGCTTATTCCTTCTTCTTTCAACCTCCCAATTCCTCGTTACTAATTCCCAAATGACTCGCTTAGCCACAACAATAGAAGCCATACTTTACCTAAAAGGTCAGCCAGTGTCGATCGCAGAAATTGCCGAGATTGCCAAGTGCGATCGAGCCGAAGCCGAAGACGCCATCATCGAACTCATGTCTGACTCGTCCCACCGCGACAGTGCATTAGAAGTCGTCGAAACCCCCACAGGATACAGCCTGCAACTCAGAGAAGAGTTTGCCAGTTTAATGCAAACTTTAATACCTCCAGAATTAGGTGTGGGAGCTTTGCGAACGCTGGCTGCGATCGCCCTCAAAGGCGGCATCGCTCAGCCAGACTTAGTTAACTTGCGAGGTTCAGGCGCTTACCAACAAGTGCAGGAACTTGTAGAGATGGGTTTCGTCCGCAAACGGCGACCGAGTGAGGGGCGGTCATATTGGTTACAAGTTACCGAGAAATTTCATCGGTACTTTCAAGTAGACCAACTGCCAAAACAATTGCAACTTGACTTTCAGGCAAATTTGTACCCAAGCAATGACGAGTAGTTTGAAGTAGAATGTAACCAGCCAGAAATTAAGAATCGCCAAATGGTTTTTCACCCTGACTTTGACACATCCAATGCCCAACAAACCGCAGTCAATCCACTGCTGAAGTACCTCCAACACCAATCCCCGGAGGTTCTAGCCCGCGTCGCCAAGTCTGTGAGCCCCGACATCAGAGAAATAATCTCTCATAACGTTCAAGGACTTGTCGGCGTTTTGCCTTCCGAAAATTTTAACGTCGAAATTACCACGGATCGCGAAAACTTAGCAGGTTTGCTAGCTTCAGCGATGATGACAGGCTATTTTTTGAGGCAAATGGAGCAAAGGATGCACCTAGAAGAAAATTTAGCAAGCACCAGCTCGATTAAACCAAACTCACCCAAAGACAAGTAAAAAAATCAACGGGTTGGGGAAGCAAGAAAGATGAAAGTTGTTCAGAAAAATCCATAATCCTGAATCATGGAGGCACAGGGAATTAAGAAACCGGGCTGTTAACCGGCTATCCCTCGCGCTACACCGAGGCTTTTGGTAAAAAAACCCGGTTACTGCTTCTAGGACTATAAAGCATCAGATTCATCTTCCATCCTCCACCCTTGCAACTAATACCAATTTAAAAAAAGAATGCAACTGCTGATAAGCTCCAAATCCTTATGCAGTAAGTCATTCTTAATTATTTAATCGAAAATCGAAAATCGAAAATCGAAAATCGAAAATGGTATTACCCACCGGCGGAGCTACCCGATAGGGGAAAAGCACCCGGACGTACTTTAATATTCTGAACTTGACCCAAACGGTTAATTTCCAGTTCGAGTTCTTTGCCCACAACCGTGTTTTCCACCCGTTCTTGCACGTCACCGGGAGTGTTAACCGCAATTCCGTCAACTTTTTGAATGACATCTCCGGGACGCAAGTCTGCTTTTTGAGCGGGGGAATTTTCCACGACTCGCGCCACGGCTACGCCTTGATCGAGGGTAATTTTATTATTATCGAGCTGTTTGTTGAGTTCTGCCTTGGTGGCGGCAGTCAAGCTGACCATTTGAATGCCGAGATAGGGATGTTCGGCTTTACCTTTGGCGAATAGCTGATCGGAAACTCGTTTGGCGGTTTCGATCGGAATTGCAAATCCCAAGCCTTGAGCGTCCGCGCGGATAGCGGTATTGATGCCAATTACTTCGCCTTGGTCATTCAGCAGCGGGCCACCAGAATTGCCGGGGTTGATGGCAGCATCGGTTTGGATGAAGCGGACTCGCTTGTCGGGGATGCCGACTTGGGAACTCGATCGACCCGTAGCGCTGATAATGCCCACAGTCACGGTATTGTCGAGACCTAAAGGATTGCCGATCGCGATCGCCCACTGTCCCGGTACAATATTGTCCGATCGACCCAAAGCCACCTGCGGCAGTTCCTTAGCATTAATCTTAACCACAGCCACATCCGTCAGCGGATCGACTCCCTGCACCTTACCCTCAAACTCGCGGCCGTCTTTGAGCGTCACCTTAACAGTATCAGTCCCGGAGACAACGTGAGCATTAGTAACGATGCGGCCGTCAGAAGTGAGAATAAACCCGGAACCGGTACCTCTCTTGACTCGTTCTTCCGGCTGTGGCAAATTCTCCCCAAAAAACCGACGAAACAAAGGATTTTTGAATGCTTCCGGCACTTGATTCGCCACCTTGCTTGATGCGTCAATCCGCACTACAGCCGGGCCGACTTTTTCCGCTGCTTCAGCAATAAAATTGGGATTGCTGCGATCGACTGCCCGATTTTCCTGAACTGAAGGAGAGGGATACGGGGGGATTTGCTGGCGTACTACTGGCAAAACCAATCCGGTTTCCAGATTGTTTGAGCCTTGCAGATAGCGATTTCCCAACCATCCCATACCTCCGCCGATTGACAGCAGAGTCACATAAAGGGTCGCTTGCTTAAAAGATAAACTCATTTAATAACTCCCGCTAAATACCTCATCCCCGCAGACAGGTTCCGAATCAAGCATTTTTGTCTTGGCGACGGGAAGGAAGCGGGGCGGGGCGTACCGCTTCCTCAAGAACATAGCTGTTAACAGGCAGGCGCCCATCGGCATCACAGGCAATTTTGCCGGATTTGCCAAGAGCGAATCAAACTAATAATTCTCATCCTAACTTGGCTTAGCCTGGGATTTACAGTCTGGGGGGTGGCTAGAGCTTGTAAATATGCAATTTTACAGGATTTTAAAATTGTCAACTGTCCGAAATGAATACTTTTTTATGTACATAATGACTTTTAAACGCTTATTTCCGCTGATTTTTGCACTAATTTGGTCGATCGCACCCGTTGAGAAAACGGCGGCAAATACCGAAATCCCACCTGCAAATCTTCCTTTAGGTACACCTGTAGAAAACCCCGACCCCGCCCGCGATTGCCCGAGTCCGGCTATGTCTCGGTTGCGTCGCCACACTGTGGCCCAGGGCGAGACAATAGAAAGCATCGCGCGGCAGTACAATGTGATTCCTGCGGCGCTGATCGGGATAAATCCGACGTTGCGGGGCGGTGAAGTATCTGCTGGAAGTGCGATCGTCATTCCTCCGTACAGTGGCATCGAGGTAGAAGTGCCTGCAGGCTGGAATTGGCAAAAAGTGGCCGAAGCTTACAAAGTGCCCGCAGATTTGCTATTTGAGGCGAACGGGTGCAGGCCTTTGGGGAAAACGGTGTTTGTGCCAGCGGTGAATAGGTCGATCGGGCCTTCTATCAATCCCGATGCAACGCCATCGGTGCAAGGATTTCCGCTGCCCGCCCCAGCAGTGGAAGCTTTGGGTTACGGGCGGCAATTGCATCCGGCGCGGCGCGAATTTTTTTTCCACAGCGGCGTAGATTTTTTGGCGTCGGAGGGTACGCAGGTTTTGGCGGCGGGCGAGGGGACTGTCGCCTTTGCCGGGCCGCAGGGGGATTACGGGAATTTAGTGGTGGTGAACCATGAAGCGGGGAAGCAAACGCGCTACGCTCATTTGAAAGATATTGCGGTAAAAGTCGGTCAAAAAGTGCAGTCTGGAGAAGTTTTGGGAACTGTGGGGACGACGGGAAAACGGGACATTACGCCATCTCATTTGCATTTTGAAGTTCGGTACAATTCGGGTTTGGGTTGGGTTGCTGAAGACCCGTTGCTTTATTTGCAAGCGACTATTAAAAAATAGGATTGTTAGTGTGCTGGGGGGGTGACAACCCGCCCTAAATCCAGAGGGGGTAAGGATTGATCTGTGTGGTGGTAAAAAAAGATAGGCAGCAGAATTGTTACACGTTTGCCTATCCCAAAAAATATGTTACCAACATTTGACCAGACTCAGTTACAAAAACAAATGATGAAAAACCCGTTGATTTTACTCACAATGTTTTTGAACCTGATAGAATTTCAGAAACAAGTAACGATCGCACTAATCTGGTTCCTATTAATCACTTATTGGTTAACTACTTAGGAATGAGAATTAAATAACTTCCACAAGTTTGTGGGATGGGCGGGACGCCCATCCCACAATAATAATTAAAATTGTAAGTTATTTAATTCGCGATCCTTATTGCCCGATCGCACATTTCTCTCAAATTCGATCGCCCGTTTCCCAAAAAGTCGATCGCACCTCCACAAAAAACCCGATCGCGGGGCCCCAGAAACCGGGTTTTTACCGAAATACTTCGTTACAACCAACAGATTCGGACAAAAACCCGGTTTCTTGGATCGGCGGGGCCCCAGAAACCGGGTTTTTTCCGAAATACTTCGCTACAACCCACAGATTCGGGCAAAAACCCGGTTTCTTGGATTATCGCCCGTCGCTAACTCCCTCCAATCGCAGGAAATGCACCCGGCCCGATCGATCGCCCGCTACAACTGTCACGCCATCAGGGGCGATCGCACAGCAAGCAAACTCAGCATCTCCACTGAAACTAGCAATCTCTTTACCTGTGAGCAAATCCCAGATTTTCAGGGTATGATCCCATGAAGCGGAAATCGCTGTTTTACCGTTGGGTGCGATCGCCACTGCATTTACCCAGTGAGTATGACCGGTGAGAGTTTTCAGTTCCCTGCCACTGTCTGTGTCCCAGATTTTCAGGGTTTTATCCGATGAAGCGGAAATCGCCGTGAGGCCGTCTGGTGCGATCGCCACTGCTTTTACGAAGTCAGTATGACCGATGAGGGTTCTAAGTTCGATGCCTGTCTCGGTGTCCCAGATTTTCAGGGTGTCATCCTCTGAACCGGAAATCGCTGTTTTACCGTCTGGTGCGATCGCCACTCCTGTTACCGGGCCAGTATGACCGGTGAGAGTTTTCAGTTCCCAACCCCAGTCTGTATCCCAAATTTTCAGGATTTGATCCCATGAAGTAGAAATCGCTGTTTTGCCGTCTGGTGCGATCGCCACTGCTATTACCGAGTTACTATGACCCGTGAGAGTTCTAAGTTCGGTGCCTGTCTCGGTGTCCCAGATTTTCAGGATTTGATTCAATGAAGCGGAAATCGCTGTTTTACCGTCTGGTGCGATCGCCACTGCATTTACGAAGCTAGTATGACCGGTGAGGGTTCTAAGTTCGATACCTGTCTCGGTGTCCCAGATTTTCAGGGTGTTATCCCGTGAAGCGGAAATCGCCGTGAGGCCGTCTGGTGCGATCGCCACTGCATTTACCGAGTCAGTATGACCGGTGAGGGTTCGCAGTTCGGTGCCTGTCTTGGTGTCCCAGATTTTCAGGGTTTTATCGTATGAAGCAGAAATCGCTGTTTTACCGTCTGGTGCGATCGCCACTGCATTTACCTCGCCAGTATGACCGGTCAGGGTTCTCAGTTCGATACCTGTCTCGGTGTCCCAGATTTTCAGGGTTTTATCGTATGAAGCAGAAATCGCTGTTTTACCGTCTGGTGCGATCGCCACTGCTGTTACATAGCTACTATGACCGGTGAGGGTTCGCAGTTCGGTGCCTGTCTCGGTGTCCCAGATTTTCAGGGTTTTATCGTATGAAGCAGAAATCGCTGTTTTACCGTCTGGTGCGATCGCCACTGCTGTTACCGCATAGTTATGACCGGTGAGGGTTCGCAGTTCGGTGCCTGTCTTGGTGTCCCAGATTTTCAGGTCCGATGAACCGGAAATCGCCGTGAGGCCGTCGGGTGCGATCGCCACTGCACTTACCCCGGAACTATGACCCGTGAGAGTTTTCAGTTCCCGGCCTGTCTCGGTGTCCCAGATTTTCAGGGTTGTACCATCGGAATCCGAAATCGCTGTTTTACCGTCTGGTGCGATCGCTACTGCATTTACCCCGGAACTATGACCCGTGAGAGTTTTCAGTTCCCGGCCTGTCTCGGTGTCCCAGATTTTCAGGGTTTTATCCGATGAAGCGGAAATCGCTGTTTTACCGTCTGGCGCGATCGCCACTGCATTTACCCCGCCAGTATGACCGGTGAGGGTTCGCAGTTCGGTGCCTGTCTTGGTGTCCCAGATTTTCAGGGTGTTATTCCGTGAAGCGGAAATCGCCGTGAGGCCGTCTGGTGCGATCGCCACTGCATTTACCGAGTCAGTATGACCGGTGAGGGTTCGCAGACACCCTTCTCCCGATCGCTCTAAACTAGCCCTCAAAGGCCGCAGCCAAGGACTATCTTTCCACTGCTTTGCCTGTTCCAACATCCCCCGAATCTCAGGCATTTCAAAATCCACCAACCTCCCCCACAAATGCTCTACCAGTTGCGTTTTATCCAATTCCAAAACGTGCGCCGACTTGCGAATTGCCCCTTGAATCAACTTCAGAGTTTCAGTTTGCCCCTCCGACAACAGAACATCAGAAACTCTCGCCAAATCGTAATCCTCAATTAACGCTTGAACCCCCAACGCATCCAGCTTCGCCTCAATAAAATCAAAATCCGTCAACAATTGATGCAGCCGTTCCCCTTGAACACTCTCTGCCAAATGCCCCGGCAGAGTTTCCAAAGCATAAAGCCGCTTTTTCGGCGACAGTTTCCCCAACCGTTCTTTAAACTTACTCATCGCCGTACAAATCCTCCCACAAATTATCAGAAATCGCCGCTTCGATATCCCGCAGCGAAACCCCAGCTTTCTGCACTACATCCTTACGATGCAGAAATCTTTGGAAACTCGCGTGATAGATACTGTAATCTGGCGGAGTGTCGCTGCTACGGCGCAGAAACTGTTCCCAATCATCCAGAACTTCTTGCAAATCTAAAGCATCTTCCTCAGCAAAATCCGCCAAAATATCGCAGGAAACAGGCTTACGAGTTTTAGTCAACAAATAAATCACCTTCAACTTCCGGCGGCGCAATTCTTTATCTCTAACCGCCATTTCCATGCGCGCCCAGTGCTTCTCATAATATCCTTCCAACTCCCTCGGCAAATCTTGCAAATTCACATCGCTGTACTTGCCGCTATCGATATCATTCAGCACATAGCGCAGGTACATAAAGTTATTCTGGCTTTTTTCAGCTACCGCCGCCACAAACTGTTCTCGCTGCAAATTTTGACGGTTAATCCAACTCTGAATTGACGCGCTGTTGCTGGTGCGTTTGTCAATATAAAGCTTGACATCCGCCAAACTTTCTGCACTGTACTGCATCAAATCAAAAACCTGATGATTTGGCAAAGGCAGAGATTCCGGTCGCTTCGAGACAATAAAATAAACATTATCCGGCAAAGCATCAGGCAAATAGAGGACATTGCTGCCACGCCCATGATCGCTCCGATCTACTTCATCCAGGGCATCCACAATAAAAACTAACTTTTTTCCGCCCAGTTTAGCACTGACTTCCCCCAACAATCGACTGAGAAAATTGCCATCTGTAGTCGCATTTTCTGGCAATTTTGGGTAATCCAGTTTAAAGGCTTGAATTAACTGAGTGCAGGCATTTTCCAGAAATTGCTTTGCCTTAACCGTGCCTTGAGATTGCGAGTTAAAATGGACAACACAGCGCCGCTTCATCAGCAGCACTAACTTTGCCATAATTGAACTTTTGCCGACACCCGGATCGGCTTCTAAAACAAAATATCCTTTGGGATTTTTCTGCAAGAATTCGATAATGGCTTCAAAGACAAATTGGCGGCCGGTAAAGTCTTGAGTGCGGTCTTGAATAATCGTTTCGCACTCGTAGGGAAGCGGCAATCGGGGCGCGGAAGTATCAACAAATCGTTCCAGCAAATTCTGAACTTGCGCCAAATCGGATCGGATACCAATTTCTATGGCTTCCAATTTGACCATCACTTGACAAATCTGCTGCCCAGTTGCCACGGCCTCCAATTTGTCCAGAATTTCCCCATTTTGCAGCCCCAAATCTTTGAGTTGTGCCAAAGCAATTTGGTGCAGATTCAACAGCATCGCGGCAAACTTTTCTCCTCCCTTCGCGGCATCCAGTTTCAGCACTTCGCGGTACGCTTTCGGGAAAGTTGCGTACAGTTTCTCCGCGACAAATTCCACAATTTCCGCATCGAAGGATTTGCCCTCGCTGGCGGCGAATTCGTTGACGAAACTTGCCCAATCTGCCGTTGTCAATCCGGTAACTCGATCGAA
Organism: Microcoleus sp. B6-A1; assembly: GCF_036705085.1. Lineage (NCBI taxonomy): Bacteria > Bacillati > Cyanobacteriota > Cyanophyceae > Oscillatoriales > Microcoleaceae > Microcoleus > Microcoleus sp. B6-A1. The sequence goes on along the minus strand of NZ_JAUBTU010000011.1, from coordinate 106,953 downwards.
CTCCTCGGCCTCCGCAGAAAAAATCTTGGTTAGCTGGTCTTCGGAAATATTTAAACCCCTTGACAAGTCGGCTGTATTCGTGTTAATATCCAGCCAGTATTCAGGAGTTTTCTCTGCTAATTGACTGAGTGCTGTTTCTGGATAAGGCAAATTTTTGGTTTCGGCGATCGCAATTAGGCGATCGGACTTCGCAACCTCTCTCAAAATATAGCCGATCGCCTCACCCGCCGCCTTAATCAAATCGTGATTATCGAGAATCCTCGGATTTTTGCTCAACCCTTCCGTCAACCGATTTCCGAGGTCATTAGCCGCGATATTCCCCGCTATACCAGTAGCAATCGCTGCTAAGATAGAAGCTCCCCCAAGTGCGATCGGGCCGCCCATCATACCCGCTGCTGCTTGAGTTGCCGGATTGGCGATCGCACTTGAAATAACTTGTCCAATAGCCATCACCGCACTGCATCCAATTACCCTAGTTTTAAAATTAGCTAAGTCCATTAGTGGCATACAATAAATATTTTTCTTTTCAAAAGTTAGGAGTAATTATATCTTGCCGGCTGCCGTTTAGTCCGTCGGGGGTTGAAATCCACATTATGCACCATTCTCACTAAGTCTTTCATGAACAGGCAAGATGCCTGTTCCACAAAGAGTAAATTTCTTGTGGAACAGGCATCTTGCCTGTTGCTGACGCAAGATGCCTGTTCCACAAAGAGTAAATTTCTTGTGGAACAGGCATCTTGCCTGTTGCTGACAATATTAATTATCTCGAAGTTCTTTTTCTTGCAAAAGTTGGGTAGCCCAAACCCGATCTTCTTCCGATAGAGACGGTACGGGTTCTTGATTATAGTCGATCCGATAATCATAGCCAGCGCGATCGTAAACACCTGCAAATATTTCTGGGAAATTAACAATAGGTTCTACATCTTCCTCGCGCAAGGGAAGCGGAAATATAGGTAGAGAATCGCGGAGATTAAAAGCATAAAGTTCGGCAAACGGACGGCGATTACTGGGACTGACCAAAACCCGATAATCGCTTTGAATAGAATTATTAAGAATGGGCATAGATTCCCATTTTCGTAGTAAATCGATTTCGACTAAATTGGTTAAGCTACCTAAAATACTCTGGCGTTTTTTGAGATAAGTAATTCTTCCTTCTCCACTACGTTTGTTGACAGGAGAAAGAATTTCAATTGCGGTGACAACTTGTTTCGTTGCCATTTCTCGCACTTCCAGGTAAGTCTGTTTAATTTTTTCAGGAGCAGGCACTTTAACGGTAGTCGGAAGTGTTATATTTAAAGTGGCAACTGAACCTGTAGGAAGATTCGGGTTATTAGATTGACGCTTAATCGCCACATCGGGGATACCTACTAAAAGGGAGTCGCTGTTACTGTCATTTGGATCGGTAATTTCATAGATGCGTTTGTCGATTGCAACCTCATATTTAGGGCGAATTTGAGGCATGATGGTATCAGCGATCGCGATAATCAATCGATTGTGAGTTTCCTGCCAGAAATCGGGGTGTTCTAAGTAGGGGTCCATTCCAGGAAAAGGTGAAGGCATAGGACTGTTTTCCGATGTATTGACTTTCAAATCATTTTAGCATTTTTAATTTGGTAGGTGCGTCGCTTTAAAGCGAGGCAGAGCCTCTGGATATAGGTTCCCAGGCTGGAGCCTGGGAACCAGTTAAAGCTTGTCAAGAACAGGCATCCTGCCTGTTCCACAGTAATTATTGGAGATGTCTATTTGTAGATGAATTTAATCTGTTGTGGAACAGGCCGGAAAGCCTGTTGATTTTGGGCGGGCAAGATGCCCAACCCCTACTCCCCACAACAAATTTAATCTACTGTGGAACAGGCCGGAAAGCCTGTTCATAAAATCAGAGACACCCCAAATATCAACTACAAAACAGCAGCAACACTTGCCATCAGCAACCCTTGAAACAATTTCACCCCATCAGTTTCGCCCAACATCGGATCGGAAGCCCTCTCAGGATGCGGCATCATTCCTAATACATTGCCCGCCCGATTACAAATACCGGCAATATTATTTAACGAACCGTTGGGATTGCCAGCATCGCTAATTTTGCCCGCCGGAGTACAGTAGCGAAACAGCACTTGCTTGTGCTCTTCTAGTTCTGCTAAAGTATCGGCATCGGCATAATAGTTGCCTTCGCCGTGGGCGATCGGCAAATCGATGATTTCACCCGTAGTATAAGCCGCAGTCCAACGAGTATTACCGCGCTCGACTTTCAAAGAAGCCCGATCGCAAATAAAATTCAATCCCGCATTCCGCACCAGAGCACCGGGCAACAAACCAGCTTCAGTCAACACCTGAAAACCGTTGCAGATGCCCAGTACAAGCTTTCCTTGTTTCGCGTGTTCCGCAGTAGCCCGCATCGCCGGAGAAAAACGGGCGATCGCACCGCACCGCAAATAATCTCCGTAACTGAAACCACCGGGAATTACAATGATGTCAATATCCGAAATATCGGTATCTTCGTGCCAAATCATCCGCGTCGGTTGGTGGAGTAACCCTTGAGTCACCCACACCACATCGCGATCGCAATTTGAACCAGGAAAAACAATAACTCCAAATTTCATAAGCTGAAGGAAGAAGGAAGAAGGAAGTTCGGCAACGGATTATGTAACGGATGTAACGGATGTCAGGAAGAAGGAAGAGGTGTCAACATAAGACTAAAATCTTATGTTTTTCTCCCTTGTATCGAAGTCTCGATCCCCCTAAATCCCCCTTAAAAAGGGGAGTAGGGGTTGACTTTGAGTGTTCCGAGTGCCCGCTTTTTAACAGAGATTTTGAGAACCTCTTGTCCCCCCCTTATTAAGGGGGGTTAGGGGGGATCTCCGGGTTTAAAAACACCCTAGGGACGATCGCATTTATGCTGCCGCTGTCTCCACAGCAACAGGAATTTCAGTCAAATCAAAGCGATAATTTTCAATCACTGGATTGGCCAAAAGTTGGTCGCAAACGCGATCGAGTTGTTCGCGGGCCTCCGACTCACCAGCAGCAGTCAGCGTCAATTCAACGTATTTCCCAATACGCACGCGCTCAACATTGTCGTATCCCATGTGTTGCAAACCAGACTGTACGGCAGTGCCGGCGGGATCTAAAACAGAAGGGCGGAGGGTAACATAGATTTGGGCAAGATATTTCTGAGTCACGGGAATGTTGCGGTAGGTGATGTGAAAGTTAGCCCCATTGTATTCTACAACCGAGCAGCGCGCCGATCGCCCTTTGGTTCGCCCAAGTAAGATAGCCTAGAAACAGGGACTGATTTGACTCTAGCAGATTACACAAAAAAATTATGAGAACCAACCGCACCCGCAGTCAGGAGCGTATTTTACACTTGCTCAAGCACTTGAATCGATCGCTCTCAGCACAAGATATCTACTTAGAACTGCGTAACAGCGACCAAAGCATGGGCCTAGCAACAGTTTACCGCTCCCTCGACGGTTTAAAGCGAGAGGGGTTCGTTCACGTCAGAACGCTTGCTAGTGGCGAATCTCTCTACGGTGCCGCCCACCAAGACCAACATCACTTAACTTGTCTGGAATGTGGCGCGTCAATTACGATCGACGAATGCCCCGTCCACCACTTAGAAAGCCAACTACAACAATCTCATTCTTTCAAGATTTATTATCACACTTTGGAGTTTTTCGGATTGTGCGCTCGATGTACTTTGGCTCAAGAATCTTAGAGAAGTTATTAGTCATGAGTGATATCAATTCCGGTTGCACTCAGAAAGGATAGTTGACTGTTGACTGTTGAGTGTTGACTGTTGACCGAAAGCATCCAGGATACCAGCCCCCGGATTCATTCCGAAAGCAGACTCAGGACCCAGAAATAAAAAACCTGTATCCGATAAAGGAGCCCCCGAATTTATCCGTGGGGTCAATGCTTCAATCTAAAATCTAAAATCTAAAATCTAAAATCGATTGACTCGGTGTCGAACCGCGCAGGCTGGTTTTGTTTGTGTAGCGACAGATTTCAACCTGTCGTTTTATTAACTAGCTCAAGGATTCAAAAACTCTAAATGGTCTCCTGGAATCGCTCGCAATTTTGCAGCCGAGCCTTGCATTTTCAACCGGCCGCGTTCTAACATGATAATCCAATCGGCGCGATCGATCACTCGCGGCCTGTGACTGATAAAAATCGTCGTTTTCCCGTGCCGATACATCAACAACTGTTCTAAAACTTCCGCTTCGCTTGCGGGGTCAAGCCCTGCGGTAGATTCGTCTAAAATCAATACGGGCGGGTTGTTGAGAATGGCGCGGGCGATCGCCAATCTTTGTCTTTGTCCGCCAGAAATATTCGCTCCAAACTCCCCTAAAACTGTTTGATATTTATCCGGCAATTGGCTGATAAATTCATCCGCCCCCGCAATTTTGCAGACTTTAACAATCTGTTCAAAGCTGATATCTGGACTGCCCAATCGAAAATTTTCCATAATCGAACGGCTCCAAAAATGCGCTTCTTGAGGAACCAATACTACCTGCTGTCTGAGACTGTCGAGAGACAAATCCTGTAAGTTGTAACCGCCAATTCTAATATTACCAGATTGCAGCGGGTACAGACCAGCAATTACTTTTGCTAGCGTACTTTTTCCGCAGCCGGAATTGCCGATTAAAGCAATTGCTTGACCGCCGGGAAATGTGACAGAAAAATTTTCCAGCAAGTCAAGTCTGCCGGGGTAGTGAAAATTAACACTCTTGCAAACAATACCGTCGCGGTCTTGAATAGTTACAAAAGGTTTATTCGTATCGTCTTTAGTTTCCGGTTCAGCATCGATGACTTCCGACAGCCGTTGAGTAGCTGTCTGCACGCGAGTCATCTCATCAGTAAATCCTACTAGCGAATTCACCCAAGTAGTAACGTTTTGATTCATGCTAATAAACGCTAGCAACTGACCTATACTCAATACCTTGTCAATCACCAAACCGCTACCAAGCCACAGCAGAGTAATGCTGCCAGCAGAGGCAACAAAACCAGAAAATATATTGTTGAGAATGCCAATTTGTGTAGTGCGGAAAGTGAGCTTTGCTAAGCGACCGAAGCGGGTTTGAAATTCTTCCCAAAGTTGCTGACCGCTGCTAGTAGTTTTGACAGTCAGCGCGCCTTTAAAAGTTTCTACTAAAACGCCTTGAGTTTCTGCTTCCAGCACAAATAAACTGCGCGTTTTTTGCTGCAATACGGGCAGAAATACCACTGTAGAGGCAGTCATTAACAGAGCTATAGCTGTAGCTGCTAAAGTCAGTTCCTTGCTGTAAAATAACATAAAAATAAAAGAAACTACAGCGATAAAAAATTGACTAGGCAAGCTGATAGCGACTTGAGAAACTAATTTATTGATTTCTTGGATATCTTGTAATCTACTGACGATTTCGCCACTGCGTCTGGTTTCGTAAAAGCTCAAAGGCAATCGCAGGAATTTGCGCGCGAATTCCATCACCAATCCCAATTCTAAACGCTGGGAAAACTGAGCAATTAAGTTCGACTCTACCAATCCTAAACTGCTGCTAAAAAGGTTCATAACTATAACTGCGATCGCCACACTCGCCAGGAGTTGTCTGTCGCCCCGCACCAGGATGTCGTCGGTGAGCAGTTGAACTAGAAAAGGCGAAGAAATCGACAGCAAACCCAACACCATATTCAGCAAAAATGCTTCCATTAAAATCGGGCGATAAATCCCAATCCGGCGCATCCATTTTTGTAAGGAATTAGCGGGCGGTTGACCCTCTGCTGCTGCAAAAAACCGCTCCGCATCGGGTTCTACTAGCAAGCACAGCCAATCTGTCCAAGCTGCTGCTAATTCTGCTTTAGAAACATAGCGCATACCGACGGCTGGATCGCCGATCGCATATTTGTTGCCCTTTTTGCCGTACAAAACAACCCAGTGATAGCCGCTCCAGTGAATAATCATCGGTAGAGGGGCATCATCGAGCTTGTCTAAAATAGCAGCCGCTGCTCGCACCGATCGAGCATTAAAGCCGATCGCCTCACCGCCTTGTTTCAAGCCCAGTAAAGTCGTTCCTTGCTGGCCGGTACCGACCAATTCTCGCAAGCGACTAATTGTAAAGTTCTGTCCGTAAAATTTGGCGATCGAAGCCAGACAAGCTGCACCGCAATCTTCTTCGCTCTGCTGGAGAACAACCTGATATTTCAGAGAATTATTTGTTTTTCCATAGAATGGTATTCCTGGGAAAAATGGGATATTTTTTAGCATTTTTTCAAATGAGTAGAGCCTAAAGAACAATACCCACCGCCGCCTGGCCAATCAGCAAAAAGCACCCATAAAATTATGGGTGCTCGCTTTCTTCACAGTTTTCTAACTGAATTAAATGAAACAGCCCTGGGGGTTAGGGGGCTGGGGGGTTAGGGGCAGGGCGGTTTCATTCTCACGAAAATCGCGATTTTGACTCTTGTAGTGTCCTGAATGCCTACCCCCCCACAGACAACTTCACAGGCGTTTGAGACATGGGGGCAGCCACGGGGGGCAGCCCCTACAAGAGAATGAAACAGCCCTGGGGGTTAGGGGGGTGGGGGTTAACTGAACCGTATTGGTACAAAATCTATCCAAATAATAAGAAATATGTAGAGTCTATTGTATAAGTCCTGTTCAGTATGCTTATATAGATTCAAGGCTTTGGTATAGCCCTACACAAGTAGCACCTAGCCAACTTAGACGATTGATCCTCGGTCATCCTAAGTTCCCTCGTCTGGCAAGCATAAGATTGTGCAGCACTAAAACTAATTCCTAGGGATAAACCAATTGTCCTAATTTTTCTTTTCAAAAATTAAATTTGTGGCAGCATACGCACCACTAGTTTACCTTGAAGGTAAAAACGCACGTATCTATCAATAGGTGTAAAAAAACTACTCTATGCTGATTAGTGTTTGGAATACGTTTAAATGCTAGATACATTAAGTACGCTCTCCCAGGGAGATAGTAGTATTTGTATCGCCGTTTTGGATGGTCCTGTTGACCAAAATCATCTTTGCTTCCAAGGCGCCGACTTAACGTTTCTTCCCACCTTGGTTAAAGCCCAGGCCCAGGTCGGTGGCAATATGTCCACCCACGGAACCCACGTTGCCAGCATTATCTTTGGGCAACCGGGCAGTCCGGTGGAGGGGATAGCTCCCAAATGTAAGGGAATAATTGTCCCTGTCTTCGCCGACGATCGCCTCAGAACTTCCCAGCTAGATTTGGCTAGGGGGATCGAGCAAGCAGTCAATGCCGGCGCCAATGTTATCAACCTGAGTGGGGGACAACTAACCGACTTTGGCGAGGCCGATGGCTGGTTACAGAATGCCGTTCGTCTGTGCCGAGAGAACAACGTCTTGCTCGTCGCTGCCGCTGGCAACAATAGTTGCGATTGCTTGCACGTACCCGCTGCCTTGCCCTCTGTGCTAGCAGTAGGCGCGATGGATGCTAATGGCAAACCCTTGGACTTTAGCAACTGGGGCGAAGCCTACAAAGACCAAGGCATCCTTGCCCCAGGCAAGGACATCCTGGGAGCTAAACCCGGTGGTGGCACCGACCGCCTGAGCGGTACGAGCTTCGCCACTCCGATTGTCTCAGGTGTAGCAGCCGTGCTGCTGAGTCTTCAGCGGGAGCAGGGAGAAACCCCCGACCCCCACAAAATTCGTCAAGTGTTGTTGCAGAGTGCCTTACCCTGCGATCCTGACTTGCCAGAAGAAACCCGTCGGTGTCTCGCGGGCAGACTGAACATCTCTGGAGCCATAACGTTATTAAGAAAAGGAGGAAAAATGGCTGAGAATTTCGCATCGGTGGGTGCATCAGAAGTAGAAGCCGCAGGCTGCGGTTGTGATGGCGGCTTAACCAACGCCAGTGAAGCGATGGCTAATCAAGGGCAACCGGCTCCTAGCTTGGTTGCTGCTGCCGCCAAGCCAGGAGCGGCTGAGGCTGTCCCTAGCAACACCCCTAACTTGCAAAACTTGATGCAATCGTTTCCTACATCTGTAACCCAACAACAAATGATGCCCAACATAACTGCTAACTCCGTCACCGCCAGCCAAGCCCCCAGCGAACTTCCCGATCTCGGTCAGATTGTTTATGCCCTAGGAACCCTCGGCTATGACTTCGGGAGCGAAGCCCGCCGGGACTCGTTCAAGCAACTGATGCCACCGTTTGACATAGGGGGAGGGGTGATGGTGCCCGCGAACCCCTACGACGCCCGCCAGATGGTGGACTACCTGGGCGACAATATTTCTGAGGCCCGATCGCTCATTTGGACACTCAACATTGAATTGACTCCAGTCTATGCGATCGACCCCACGGGTCCCTTCGGAGCCGAGTCCTACCGCGCCCTCCACGAACTGCTATCCGGTCAAATCCAACCCGAAAACGATGCCGAATACGTTGAGCGCGTCAGCATCCCCGGCATCTTGACCGGGCGCAAAGTCAAGCTCTTCTCCGGTCAAGTTATCCCGGTAATTGAACCCCAAAGCACCCGCGGCATCTACGGTTGGAAAGTCAACAGCTTGGTGAGAGCGGCGATGGCAGCGGTTCAAGCTGAAGACGGCACTGCTGATGAAGACCGCATCCGCAACACCTTAGATGGCTTCCTCAACCGCATCTACTACGACCTCCGCAACTTGGGAACCACTTCCCAAGACCGCGCCCTCAACTTCTCCGTCACCAACGCCTTCCAAGCCGCCCAAACCTTCAGCCAAGCGGTTGCCGTCGGCATGGAACTCGACAGCATTACTGTTGAGAAAAGCCCCTTCTGTCGCATGGATAGCGACTGCTGGGATGTGAAGTTGAAGTTCTTCGACCCTGAAAACAGCCGCCGTGCCAAGAAGATTTTCCGCTTCACCATTGATGTCAGCGATCTGATTCCGGTCACATTGGGCGAAGTTCGTTCTTGGTCTTCACCGTATTAAAGGGCAATACAATTGCGGTGAGAGTTCCACAACAAAATGGACTCTCGCCAAGACATCTAGATTTGTTCACCCTATCCATACGGAGAATCCTTAACCATGCGACTTCCTGTATTGTCTCCCCCCGTCAAACGGCCTCATTTCATCCAGCCTGCGCTGTGCGTGGATGTGGAAGATGGTCTTACCGAGGATTTGGTGCATATTCGGATGGATCTGCTCCATGGCGCTAACTATAACGATCCTTCAGCCTATGCCAACCGTAGTTTCAACCAAGTGATGCACTCTAGTGTCAGCCCGAGTTCAGCCAGCCAGGGCTGGGGCGGCTTTGGGGGCATGGGACGATTTTATTAACGGGCCACTGATAAGCCCCTAATCACGATGCCTCAGCAAACTGAAACCCTATGGCAAATTGGTCAAGCTGGTAAAGGAGGTCAGGAGTTTTCGCAGGTAGGTGGCTGGCAAGAGGAATTTACCTACGTTGTTGGGTCAGATCCAGACCCGATTAACCAGCCCCAAATGCCATCGTTGCTCGTGGTTCCCGGTCGCAAGACCAAACCAAAGAGCAAAGGAAAGCAGCTTTTTTCCACCGACAAACTGAATATCCAATTCACTCTTGCCCAAAGCTACAGCACAGGCGAACTTACGCTCTTTTACAACTTTTTTGGATCTCAAGTTGACACCCTGTGGGTTGATGGTGAGCCAGTGACCGAACTCGTCGGGGTCGGGTCAGGCAAGCCAACCAAAACCCAGATTCCCTTGCCAGCCCTCAGCGCTGGGCAACATACCCTGACCCTGACCACAGATCGTGGGTTGGGAGATGGGGCACACCGGATCGACTACCTCAAGCTAGAGGGGGTTGTGGTTCCCCAGCAACGGCAAACCCTCCAAACACCCCAAACACCCAAGGAAACTAAGGAAACTAAGGAAACTATGGCTAACGAGAAAAAGGAAACGGTGGCTAAGGAGAAAACAGAAGTAAAACCCTCGGATGTCTCCTCCACCCTTGAAGAGAAAAAGTCTTACGTGCCCACTTCCCAGACCGGGCTGCAAGATTATGCCTACTGGTGCGACTACGCCAAGAAGCAAGCCAAGGAGTCAAAGAGACACCCTAAACCCTTCCGCCGGGGCCGCATCTGGTCCTAATCCCTAGCCTGTCTTGTTATCGTCCACTTAATGACTGACTGTTCGCTCTATGCAATCCACCACACTCCTCCAAATTAAGCCGCACTTTCATGTTGAGGCGATCGAGCCAAAGCAAGTCTACCTCCTTGGCGAACAGAGCAACCACGCCCTCACCGGGCAACTCTACTGCCAAATTGTGCCCCTCTTGGATGGGCAATATACCCGGGAGCAGATTGTCGAAAAGCTGGGTGGGGAAGTCCCAGAAGAATACATCGACTATGTACTCGATCGCCTCGCAGAGAAAGGCTACCTCACCGAGGTTGCCCCGGAACTATCCTCGGAAGTCGCAGCATTTTGGAGCGAGTTAGGGATTGCACCCCCCGTAGCAGCCGAGGGGCTACAGCAGCCGGTCACGCTGACAGCGGTGGGCGATAACATCAGTGAAGTAACCGTTGCTGCCCTCGCAACTGCCCTGCGGGACATGGGCATTCCGGTGCAAAACCCCACAGACGCGGGTTCGGAGGCGGCGCTCAACATCGTCTTGACCGATGACTATTTGCAGCCGGAACTAGCCACCATCAACAAGCAGGCTCTGGAGCGCCAACAAACTTGGCTGCTCGTCAAGCCTGTGGGCAGTGTCCTCTGGTTGGGCCCAGTGTTTGTTCCCGGAAAGACAGGGTGTTGGGGCTGTCTGGCTCATCGGCTGGGGGGCAACCGCGAAGTTGAGTCGTCGGTGTTGCGGCAAAAACAAGCCCAACAGCAGCGCAATGGTCAAAACGGGAGTGTATTAGGCTGCTTGCCCACAGCACGGGCGACGCTGCCTTCGACCCTGCAAACGGGGTTACAGTTCGCCGCGACTGAGATTGCCAAGTGGATTGTCAAGCAACACGTCAATGCCACTGCACCGGGAACGGCACGCTTCCCCACCCTCGACGGCAAGGTTATCACCTTCAACCAGACAATTCTGGACTTGAAAAGCCATATCTTGATTAAGCGGCCGCAATGTCCGACCTGTGGGGACTCGGGAATTTTGCAGCGGCGAGGGTTTGAACCGCTAAAGCTAGAATCGCGGCGCAAGCAGTTCACCCGTGATGGCGGTCATCGCGCCACCACTCCAGAACACACGGTGCAGAAATATCAGCACTTGATCAGTCCAGTGACGGGCGTGGTGACGGAACTGGTGCGGATTACCGATCCGGCTAATCCGTTGGTACATACCTACCGGGCGGGGCATAGCTTCGGCAGTGCTACCTCCTTACGGGGTCTACGCAATACCCTGAAACACAAGAGTTCGGGCAAGGGTAAGACCGATAGCCAATCGCGGGCGAGTGGCTTGTGTGAAGCAGTGGAGCGCTATTCTGGCATCTTTCAAGGGGACGAACCTCGTAAACGGGCAACCTTGGCGGAACTGGGAGACTTGGCGATTCATCCAGAACAGTGTTTGTACTTTAGCGAGGCGCAGTATGCCAACCGGGAGAGCTTGAACGCGCAAGCAACGGCGGCTCACGATTGGATTCCCCAGCGGTTTGATGCGAGTCAAGCCATTGACTGGACTCCGGTGTGGTCGTTAACAGAGCAGACCCATAAGTATCTGCCTACGGCGATGTGCTACTACCACTATCCCTTGCCCCAAGATCATCGCTTCAGCCGGGGAGATTCCAACGGTAATGCTGCCGGGAACACCCTCGAAGAAGCCATTCTGCAAGGGTTTATGGAACTGGTGGAGCGCGACGGTGTGGCGCTGTGGTGGTACAACCGCTTGAGGCGTCCGGCGGTGGACTTGACGAGCTTTGATGAGCCGTATTTTGTCCAGTTGCAGCAGTTCTACCGGGAAAATGACCGAGAATTATGGGTGCTGGATTTGACAACAGACTTAGGCATTCCAGCTTTTGTCGGGGTGTCGAATCGGAAAACGGGAAGCTCGGAACGATTGATTCTCGGCTTTGGGGCGCACCTCGACCCCACTATTGCCATCATCCGCACCCTCACAGAGGTTAACCAAATTGGCTTGGAACTGGACAAAGTGCCAGACGAGAACCTGAAAAGCGACGCAACGGATTGGTTACTCACTGCGAAGCTGGCGGATCATCCCTACCTTGTCCCTGATGCCACACAACCCCTCAAAACAGCCCAGGATTACCCCAAGCGTTGGAGTGATGATATTTACGCCGATGTCCTCACCTGCGTAGACATTGCCCAACAAGCGGGACTGGAGACCTTGGTGGTGGATCAAACCCGACCGGACATTGGTTTGAATGTGGTCAAGGTGACAGTGCCAGGAATGCGGCATTTTTGGTCGCGCTTTGGGGCAGGGCGGCTCTATGATGTGCCGGTGAAGCTGGGGTGGCGAGATGAACCGCTCGCTGAGGCTCAGATGAACCCCACGCCGATGCCGTTTTAAGTTTTTTAAAGTTTGCGGGCGATGGGTAGTCGCTACGTACCGGATGTCGCCCGACTAAGCTTCTTCTTACGAAGAAGGGGACTGGCCCACCCCAACGGGTCAATACGCCAAACAACACAATGAGGATTATTCTCATGAACAAGAAGAACATCCTGCCCCACCAGGGCAAGCCCGTACTCCGCAGCACCAACGGTAAACTCCCCAGCCACCTGGCTGAACTCTCTGAGGAATCTCTCGGTGGTAATGGTGTGGGTGCGTCCCAGTGCTTCGTAATCTGCTCCTATGACGACGGTGTGGGCGCGTCTCAGTGCATGCCCTGCGTCTGCGTCCCCGTCTGCTCCTACGACGGTGATGATGCCTAAATGCCTCTGATTTAGTCATCGCCAGCGAGCGATGCCATCTTGATCTTCTAAGTTCGGTAACATTAGGATTAATTATCCTATGCATCGAAACGAAGAAAAGCTGGGCTCTGAGCTAAAAACGGGGCTAACAATGCTTGCACAGTAGACGTTATTTTCAAAGTCTGGTGTTCCTTCGTTAGCCTCGTTTTTTATTTAAAGTGCTATTACACTGACAGTCTAATCATTCTTTTGGCTCATCATCTTCACTGGAAATCATGAACAGCAACCTCATCCGTCCTCATATTTCTACTCAGAGCAATCGGGCTGCTGAAGTCGAAAAAGTTCGTACTTTTTATAACAAAAATTCTATCAACTTTAGTCGAATGGTTCCTGATGCAGTAGCTAGATCGCACAACCTTAGTCTAGCGACTCGGATGGGAATACAGCCCGGAAACTATATATTTGATGCTGGTTGTGGAGCAGGAATTCCGGCAATTCATATTGCCCAGTCGTTTCCAGGAGTGCGGATTGAGGGTCTCACGATTTCTGAGGTGGAAGCGGCAGAAGCCCAAATTCGGATTGCCCAAGCAAATTTAGTGGATCGGGTACGGGTACAAGTGGGTGATTTTCATGCCCCACCCTTTCCTGATGCTGTTTTTGATATCGTTTTTTTTAATGACAGTATTAAGTATTCTAATCAGTTGCCTCAAGTTCTTGCCGAAGTTAAGCGTTTACTCCGGCCAGGGGGGACTTTGTACATCACCGGTCTCTTTGTCAAAGAGCCTCCTCTCTCCGTTCTGGAAGAACAAGCCTTGAATGAAATCAATCAACAAGAGTTACAAGGTAGCCATGTTATTCCGCTGAATAATTTGGTTGAAGCTGTTAGACAAGCAGGTTTTCAAAACATTGATTATGACAAAGATCAAACCCTTAAGATCCCAACCTTGGCTTTACGTTTAGCTAATGCAAACTTGATTCATCCTCATCTACCATTATTTTTTGGCGATATTAAAGCAGTCAGGCCTGCAAAAGTCAAGGTTCAAACTCAAAAGCATGGTGTTTTTGTCGCCTCTAGCCATATTGCGAATCGTCACGAAGATAACTTGCGTTACATCGAAGAACACAAACAAATCTTTGACATTGAAAACACCTATCTCCTCAACTTGTTTGAGGAATTTGTTGGCAAGCGGCGTCAAGATAAAGGCGGGTCTATCTCCTGTTGCTGCAATATTGAATGCGATCGCTACTATCCAGGGCGCTTTTATTACCTTTCTGAGGTTTATGTCCCCAATCCAGCGGTCAGATTGATTGATCTTGAAGATTTTCTGACGTTCTCTCGCCAAATCGAAGCCCGGTCAGAAGTGCAGCTTAATTTGGGACTACTTCAGCAGTTTTTGGCTGCGGGTCTAGATCCTTCTAAGCTAGATATGGTCAGTGTTGGTATTGATGTTCGTTCAGAACTAAGACCGTCGCGGATCAAATTGTACTTTAACATTAGGGACTATCCAGAAAAGACGGCAATTGCAACTGCGCTTTGTGGAGAACAGCGCAATTGGGAACAATTAATTGTCAATGGAACATTGTTGGTTGGGTTTGACTTTTTCTTTGACAATCGAGCAGCCGTAGAGGTTTACCCCACGTTCTACCCCAATGACCTTCAGCGGCCAGATGTCCAAGGCTATCTAGCCGACATTCTCCCAGCCAGAGCATTTCAGCTCGTCAAGGAGACTCAGGTTCTTCAAATCGGCATTAGTAGCGAGAATGATAGTGATGTGATATACTTTTGCATGGTCAATTCTCCGAACAGCTTCGTTGACTATCTTGGGAATGAGATGGTTAAGCAAGTTCACGAGCCCTATCGAAATCGAGTTTTTCATGGTTTATATATTGGTGTTCCTGAATCGGAGTTTGCTGCCAATTCAATCCAAAGGGTAAAAATGTACTATCACATGAATGACTCTGTGAACCAGACGAAATTAAGATGAAGATCAACTCAGGACAAACTCTGAATGAGTGCATATAATTCGCCTTAGATCCTTAAAAAACGTTGTATGAGGAAATACGATTATGACGATCACTTCTGTGTTTTCACCTGATTATCTACGAGAGCAGCGCCTTCGGTTCATGCGGACTCATCAAGATGGTTTTGATGTAGAACCTAGTTTTCCGATTCCTCTTTTTGAAGAAGCTGTTCTTAAAATAGAAGGCTCGTGTGGTGTTGAGCCTACTTGTAACGTTGAAGGCAATCGGTTATTCGCAGGAGACTTTCAAGTTGCTAATTACGGACACACTTGGCCTAGATCTCTGACCGATGCCTCAAATTTTTTAGACAAAATTGAAAGCAGAGTAGGTGTTAAAATCAATCGTCACTTGCTCGATCAATTTTCAGCCCTATACATTGGCTCTAGCAAAATCGAAAATAACACTATAGGCATTGACTTACGTCCGACACTTCAAGATTCTCTGATCAAGATATATATGCATATACATCCTGGGGAAAGTAACGGAGATTTAGTGATGACAGCGATCGCACTTGATAGTGCCAAATATTCGGCTGAGTTGACAGAAGTTCTGCTCAGAGATGTTGTTGTGATTGGATTTAATCTTTTCTTGGATGGTCGTAGTAACATAGAAATATGGGCGGGTTCTCCAGGAGGAAAATACCAAACTCAAGAAAATTTTGGAAGATATCTCGCTGCCTACATACAAAAAAGATCCTCACGCAAAGTAAATTCTATTTTTAATGTTTCAGATTCGATCTCGGCGAGTTTTTCTAGGGAAAAGATAGAGCCACTCTTCCATTTTCACTTTTTTGATATCAAAGACATACCACAATATTTTGCGTTCAATAGCTTGGGCGATAAGATTTATGACTTTTGTCAGAGTCAGGATTGCGTTACCTATGCTGGTATCACCGCTAAAGCGAGAGATTTGGAAAGTATTCGATTGGAAAACTATGGTTTTTTCTACAACCAAAGTGATACATGTCAACCGGATATAGATATAGGTAGATTGGCGAAATTTGTTTAAGAGTGAGTCATTTGTGCTTGTCGATGTTGCTGCGACTAATCTTCAAACAAAATACCGCTCCCGATCGCTTCACCGATCGCTGCCGTCATAAACTCACTTTCCCAATCATCGTTTCCCATTATCCATCGCTATGAGCAATCACCCCTTCGCTGTTTCCCTCAATCCCAATATCCAAGTTAAAAGCACCGAAGACCACTACACGCTGCACTCGGCAGAATCAGATCCGACTGCTTGGCTCACCCTAGCTACAACCCCTGGATTCGGTATTGCTCTCGATCGTCTCAAGGCAGGCAACACCACCCCCGACTCACTGGTGCAAGGGTTAGCCGAACTCGATGGTCGGGTAGCCGGGGAACAGTTCGCACTGACGCTACAACAATTGGATGAGCGAGGTTGGCTCAATTACGCCGTGTTGCCGCTGGCAGTGGCGATCCCGATGGTGGAATCCGCTGAATTGAATCTGACAGAACCCTACTGGACACAAACCCGTCTCACCCTCTCCCGCTTTGCCTATCAGCATCCCTACGATGGCACAATGGTGCTTGAGTCCCCCCTCTCGAAGTTTCGGATTAAACTCCTGGACTGGCGAGGGAGTGCGCTCCTGGCTCAACTCGCCCAGCCTCAATCCCTCGCAACACTTACGCCACCCCCCAACCTGGGGCCAGAAACCGCCTATCAGTTCCTCAGCCTGCTGTGGGCTGCGGGATTTCTGACGGCTGACCCCGAACCCCCCTCGCTCCAGCTTTGGGACTTTCATAACCTACTGTTCCACAGTCGCAGCCGCTTGGGCCGCCATGACTATCTAGCAGAAGATTTTAACATTGGGCAGTGGTCAGATTTCCCAATGGTGAAACCGGCTATGAGCGACCAGATTGTGCCGTTGCCGCGTCCGAACTTGGGGGCGTTGATGTGTAACGATGCCACGCTCACGGAAGCGATCGAAACGCGGAAATCGATTCGAGAATACGACGAGGCACATCCAATCACTATAGAACAACTCAGTGAACTGCTTTAT
Source organism: Microcoleus sp. B6-A1 (assembly GCF_036705085.1). Taxonomy (NCBI): domain Bacteria; kingdom Bacillati; phylum Cyanobacteriota; class Cyanophyceae; order Oscillatoriales; family Microcoleaceae; genus Microcoleus; species Microcoleus sp. B6-A1. The sequence continues at coordinate 90,128 of NZ_JAUBTU010000011.1, read as the reverse complement.
CGGACTGCCCGTGTCAAAGAATTGCTTCACCCAGAGGAGTGGTTCGGTGAGCAGTTCGGTGAGAATTGGCGAGAAGTAATAGGTTTTGACGCGGACATGGACTATGGCGAGTTGAGCCGTCGTCCCTATCCGGGTGGCGGAACAATGTATGAGCTAGAAATTTATCCGGTAGTGCGGCGTTGTCAAGGATTGGAAAAAGGGTTGTATCACTATGACCCACTCAATCACCAATTAGATCAAATTTCCGAATCAGAGGATGTCTTAGCTCTGCAACCTTATGTGTATTACCAACCCCAACCACAAGTCCTTCTCGTGGTTACGGCACGGTTTGGACGGCTGTTCCGCAAGTATCGCTCTGTAGCCTATGCGCTAGTGCTGAAACACGTCGGAGTGTTGCAGCAAAATCTCTATCTAGTGGCAACGAATATGGGTCTGGCTCCCTGCGCGTTGGGGGCTGGGGATAGCGAGGGTTTTGGACAAGCAGCAGGTCTGGACTATGTGGAAGAGTCGGCGGTGGGTGAGTTCATATTGGGGTCACTGCCGAAGCGCGATGTGCAAGCGAGTGGAGTTGAGTCAGTTGAAGACGTCGATCCCTCGGATGAGTCTGCGGAGGTAGCAGTCTCGGTGAGCGCGGTTGAGTTGGATAGGGGTGAGGCGGAACCTGAGCCTGCTGATGTTGGGTTTCGTTCCTCAACTCAACCTACATCTGAACTAGATGTTGGGTTTCGTTCCTCAACCCAACCTACAGAATGGGTGGAGACAACAGAGGCAGCGGTTTCGGTGAGTGAGGCTGAATCTGTATCCCAGACGACGACTGAAGTCATGGACTCAGAGGCTTCCGAGAGTGAAGTGGAATCGGATGTTGTAGTGAATGAAACTGAATCTGCGGCTATTTCAGCCAGTGGGGTTGAGAGTTCTGCAACCCCACTCTCGGCAGCACTTCACCCCCACGACCTTGACGATCGCATCCCTGGACTGGCTGACCTACGCAACCAAACTCTTGGCGACCCCCGCATCACCATTGTAGTTATTGAAGGCAACCCCGACCACTCCCTGTCCTGTTTCCAGGGAGCCGAAATTTCTAAAGTCTTTCCCTACTGGCACGAGAATCCAGAGCCAATTTCCTCAGAAGAATACGCAACTTTCCGATCAATTGAGGACAGTGATCGCACAAAACAGGAGAAACAAGAAGCACTCAAAGCGGCTTTTTCCGAACCGCTTATCATGCGTCTTAAAATTGATGACCATACTTGCCACGTCACCAGCATCATTGTGGGTCAAGAGAACACCCCTTCTGCTGGTATTGTTCCCCACTGTCGTGTGATTAATTTACCGCTTAACAACAGGGGGATTACAGAAGAATTTATCTCTCCCCTCAACCTAGCCCGCGCCTTTGAGTTAGCCCTCAATTTAGGGGCGAATATCATCCACTGTGGAATCTGCCGCCCCACCCAAACCGGAGAAGGGGAAGAGCTATTCGCTCAAGCCGTACAGAAGTGCCTAGATAACAACATTCTGATTGTCGGGCCGGCGGGTAACAATTTAGGTGAATGCTGGTGTCTCCCTGGTGTATTGCCAGGAACCCTGCCTGTAGGAGCAATGGATCTAGGCAGTCCACCCGCCCACTACAGTAACTGGGGAGGCAATTATACCGAAGAGGGGATTATGGCTCCGGGTGACGACATTTGGGGAGCGCAACTGGCAACCGAGAAACCCAGACTCAGAACGGGAACCAGTGGAGCCGCCCCCATCGTGACCGGAATCGCCGCGCTGCTGATGAGTTTGCAACTGCAAGAAGGCAAAACCGTCGATGCCGAAGCCGTCCGAACAGCACTGCTCAATACCGCGATTCCCTGCGATCCGGCAGTTGTCGCCGAACCGGAGCGCTGTTTGCGCGGCTTTGTCAATATCTCCGGCGCAATGAGGGTGCTGTTTGGGCAACCCTCCCTCACCATTTCCTTCGCGGGCGACAAAGTGATCCGCACCGAACGGGCAGGCTATGCCGCCCCCGTCGCGAGTCATGCCCCCCCCAGTACCCAAGAGGTTGCTGCCAGTGCAGCGATGCCTGCTGTCTTGCCCGCCACTCCTGCCGAGGAACCCGTCACCGCCGCCGCGACTCCCGCAGACACAGGCACTGTCGAAGCCAGCACCGCCTACTCTGGCAACGTTTACGCCCTAGGGACGATCGGCTACGACTTTGGGGATGAAGCCCGCCGCGACACTTTCACACAACAGATGGCTCCCGCCGAAGTAAACGGCATCATAGTGCCTGCAGACCCCTACGATGCTCGCCAGATGGTCGAACACCTCGATCGCAATCCAGATGAAGGCCGTTCCCTGATCTGGACCTTGAACCTCGATGGAGACACGATATATGCCCTAGAGTCAACGGACGGCGAGGTCTACGAGATGTTTGTGCTGATGTTGGCGGGGCAACTCGAGCCAGAAGCCAGCGATGAATTTGTGGAGCGGGTCAGCATACCCGCCCGACGCACCAACCGCACGGTGGAACTCTCCTCCGGTGAGGTTGTGCCTGTAGTGACGGTACCTTACCCGCGGGGAATGTACGGCTGGAAAGTCAATACCCTGGTGGACTCGGCGATGGCGGCAATCTCTCGTCAGGTGGACGAAGCCCAAGCACCCCTCGTGCGACAGGCTCTGACAGCCTTCCTCAACCGAGTCTACAACGATCTTCGCAATGTGGGGCAGACTTCGCGCGATCGCGCCCTCAACTTCGCCGCCACCAACATCTTCCAAGCCGCTGTGACCTTTGCTCGGGCGATCGTCCAGGGTCGTCAACTCGACACCATTAACGTCGAAAAAAGCCCGTTCTGTCGCATCAACAGTGACTGTTGGGATGTCAAGCTTGAGTTCTACGACCCAGACAGTAGTCGTCGGGGGCGCAAGGTATTCCGCTTTACCCTTGATGTGGTGCTTCTGATGCCGGTGACTTTGGGTGAGGTGAGAAGCTGGTCAATCCCTGCTAAAGTGAGTTGAACGCACTGGTGACGGACTCACGCCACAAGAGTCGATATGGCGTGAGCTTCCGGGCAATTCCAAAATTTCCTTCAACTGAGATATTGCACCATTCTCAATTAGCCTTTCATGGGCGGGCGGGACGCCCAACCCCTACTCCCCACAAGAAAACTCACTCTTTGTGGAACAGGCCGGAAAGCCTGTTAAGCGAGAATGGTGCAATATCTCAGTTCAACGTACTCGTAATTTTAGGAATAATCCTAATACCTTTGCGCGACTTAAGTTAAAGAGTTTTTATGAACAGGCATCTTGTCTGTTCCACAATTTGTATTACTAAAGCTCAATCAGTAAAAACATGGGAATAGAATTTAACCATTTATATGTTACTCTCGACACAGAAACGCTAGAGTCGATCGCCAAATCAGAGTTCATTAGCCAAGAATTCTGCACAATATCCAGAGATACCGTAGAAACTGATAAAGAGAGTTGGGCGGGAACTTATCTCAGGGGAAAACATAGCTATATTGAGCTTTTTGCTCCAGGGGGTGTGGAAGGGTTTAGGGAAGGTTTTTCGGGTATTGGTTTCAATAGTAAACAAGCAGGACAGATTGATATTGTAGATGAAAAGCTAAAATCCTTAGTAGCCCAAGAAATGTTTTCTGATTTGCAAGTTCGTCAAACTGAAGATGGAAAAGTGCCCTGGTTTCATTATTTGGCACTCAAATCAGAGAGAGAAGCCTTCAGTGCGTGGTTGATGGAATTTCATCAGGATTATTTAGACTATAAAAACATCAAGCTTACCAGTGCTGGTTGCTTTGACCGTGCTGCTTATCTGAAAAACAGTGTTACTTCCGAAACTTCTTTATTTGACGACATTTCAGAAGTTCATCTTGAATTGACTTTAGCGGAACACGAGGAACTAGCATTACTACTTCGAGTCTTTGGCTATGACTCATCTTGCGTAGGAGATATTACTACCTATCGTTCTGATGGTTTTACTTTACAAGTATCTCAGAAAGTTGCTCCCAGTTATCGAATTCGCAAGGTTTTTTGCACGATGAAGTCTCAAGCTCATCAGGAAAGAAAGTTCACTTTCGGTGATAATGCACAGTTAAATGTGGGTGGAGAGTTGGCAATTTGGCAGTTTGGATAACAGATCTCGGTTTATAGATTAGTTTCGAGCGAGATTAATTCCATTTCAGCCAATTAGTTAGGTAGACTGAAAACTCCAAAAAATATCTGAATTTGAAAGAAATTTTCAAATTTTAAAACCATAAGTCAGAACCATTTCAGGCGACCCCGAAAGTTCTGAAGTTTATGCTGTAGGAGTTACGCAATGGATAGAACAAAGCACCCATAAACTTATGGGTGCTTTATTAATTCATATCAATTCCGGAAGTCAGCCGGAATGATATCAAATCCCCGCTTCTTTTGTCTGGCGTAAAGTCGAATCCCGAGGCCAACAAATAATTAGTGCAATTTTCATTTTTTTGACCCGCCCGTCAACCGTCAACCGTCAACCGTCAACCGTCAACATCACCTGACGGTGTAACCGGAAATGATATTACCAGTAGCGGTACACTACTCTAAAGGAGCCGTCGCAATTCCGGCGGTACACGACGTGACGGGTCGGACGGTAACAGTTTCGATAGTAATAGTGACCGCCGTTGACGCTAGCTGATTCTTCAGATGTAAGTTCAGCAAATAGTGAATCTTCCTTTGTTTCTTTCATGATTTGACTCCGTTTAAGTTAATAAAAGTGAAGGGAAACTAGAAATATTATTTAATTTCTAGAGCCTCGTTTAACTACTGACAAATACTTCGGGTAGTGCTGTACCACCTCCGGAATATTGCGGACTTGTTTCAAGCCAAGTAAACTCGTCCCTTTTTGGCCGGTGCCCGCACATTCTCGCAAGCGGCTAATAGTAAAATTTTGTCCGTAAAATTTCGCGATCGAAGCTAGACAAGCTGCACCGCAATCTTCTTCGCTCTGCTGGAGAACAACCTGATAGTTCTTAAACCTGTTAACTTGTCCGAATAATGGCATTTTGCCGATCAAAGGGATGTTCTTTAACATTTTGCAAAATGAATAATGGTAGAGCATAAAGAAGATTACTCATCACCAACTACCCAATCAGCAAAAAGCACCCATAAAGTTATGGGTGCTTTCTCGATTCCACAGTTATAAATCTGAATTGACTAGCACTAAACTTTAGTAGTAGGCGTAGCGGACTACTCTTCTGTATGAACCGTCGCAATTCCGGCGGTACACGACCCAACTGCGCCGCTGCCGGTGATAATTGTATCGATTGGCATAATAGTGACCGCCGTTGACGCTAGCTGATTCTTCAGGGGTGAGTTCAGCAAACAGTGAATTGTCCTTTGTTTCTTTCATGATTAGACTCCGTTTAACTTAATAAAATTGAAGGAAAACTAGAAATATTATTTAATTTCTAGATTCTCGTGTAAATACTGAGTAATACTTCTTGTAGTCCTGTACGACATCCGGAATACTACGGATAAATTTTCAAAATTTACTCAATCGCACAACTTGACTCAGCTATCTAAACCACTAGAGTTTTGTAAGGGCGATGGCTGTTCGGATCGTACAGATAAAACTGGCTAGGCTGCGGCAGGAAAAACAGCATATTCAGACCATAGCTGCTGTTATCGGTCTCGCTGTTGCTTTTAGCACCGCTAACATCGCTGGTAATACTGCCACCGTTGACAGTAGCAGATTCTCCATCGGTTACTTCGATGAAGAGTGAAGCTGGTTGATTTTTTGACATAAATAACTCCTATTAATACCTATGTACTTACTTACTACCTACGCATACAGGAAAAACCCGGTAACAGTGCCAAAACTCATGGCGGAAACGCCGTATTTTCATGACCACGAATTTCAAAGGTGGTACCCGCCACGTGATTTATCCGTGGAATCAATCCCAAATCGAAAATCCTCAAGAAAGAGCATTTATCTCGCGCAAGTCAATCCAAAATCTAAAATCTAAAATCTAAAATCGAATGACAGTCGCCCGCTGGCTTCACTCCTCTTGATATTTGGCGAAGTTTGTGGGTGGGAACGGCAAAGCTGTGCGGATTTTTACCTTTACCCTGTGAATTTTGATTTAGACTTCTAAACCTATACTTGGTTTCCGGAAAGCTGATCGTAAAAGTGACAAAACAAATCAGCGATCTCTCCCTCCCCCCCAACTCAAAACTCCAAACTCCAAACTATTCCCCTCTCCCCTTGCCGCCATGTCTCTCACTCCTGAAACCACACCCGCTGAAACCTTTGATAACGACCAGTTTTTGCCCCCTGTCAGCCGCTGGACGACTTTGGGGGGTATTTTGATGGTGGCGACCTTTGGCGGGGCGATCGCCCTCGCTAGCGTCACCAAATACAGCGCTACAGTCAAAGCAGACGCGATCGTCCGTCCCGCCGGAGAAGTGCGCGTCGTGCAAGCAGCAACCGAAGGAACCGTCGAAAGCATTGCTGTCAGAGAGAATCAGACAGTAAAAGAAGGAGATGCGATCGCAGTTGTAGACGCTTCGCGTTTGGGCGCTCAAAAAAAACAGTTACAAGAAATAATTAATCAGTCTCAACCAGCAGCACAGCAAATCAACCAGCAACTGCGCGACTTAGAAAATCAAATTTTGGCCAGCGCCCAATTTAAAACCATCCAAAGTGAAACTTCCGCCCAACAGGAATTAATCGAATCCGCTTTAATAAAATTCGCCACATCGCTACCAGATGTCGCCGAGAGACTGGGCCGAAGTCGGCGGGTTTTGCTCGTCAAGCAAGCCTCCATTCAACAACAATTAATTCAAGCTAAAAAAGAACTCAATCAAATTGAGTTAAAACTCGAAAATAGCGTGATCCGCACACCCACGGATGGTACAATTCTCAGATTGGAAGTACGAAATACTGGTCAAACCGTACAAGCCGGCAGCGCGATCGCCCAAATCGTCCCCAGCGACGTACCCCTGGTAGTCAAAGCCAAGGTGACATCCCAAGACATCGCCCGCATCCAAATCGGTCAACCCGTACAGATCAGGATTTCGGCTTTGCCTTTCCCCGATTACGGCACATTAAAAGGAACTGTCAGCGAAATCGCCCCAGATGCGATCGCCCCTCAAAATCCCACTAATAATTTAGGTACAGCTTATTACGAAGTGGCAATTAAGCCCGAACAAACTTATTTAACAAAACTCAAATCCGCCAACGGCCAATTCTTCGGAAACTCCCAGGCAAATGTCCCCCGCCAGTATTCGATTCAATCGGGAATGGAAGGCAGAGCCGATATTATTACCGGCGAAGAAACTGTTCTGACATTTGTTTTGCGGAAAGCAAGGTTGCTGACAGATTGGTAATTAGTCAGTTGTCAGTTGTCAGTTGTCAGTTGTCAGTCGTCAGTTGTTAGTTGTTAGTTGTCAGTTGTTAGTGTTAGTTGTCAGTTGTTAGTTGTCAGTTGTCAGCAGTTAACAGTCAACAGTCAGCAGTCAACAGTCAACAGTCAGCAGTCAGCAGTCAGCAGTCAACAGTCAACAGTCAACAGTCAACCGCCAGAAAATTAGAGGCTCTGAAATTGAAATAACGTGTCAATATAGAAATGTGAGTTCAATTCTATTCTTTCCTCATGGGCAAACAGCGCGTTCTTTCTGGAGTTCAGCCAACCGGCAATCTTCACCTCGGCAATTATCTCGGTGCCATTCGCAACTGGGTAGAAGGTCAAAGTCAATACGAAAATTACTTCTGCGTAGTCGATTTGCACGCAATTACCGCACCGCACAATCCAGCAACTCTAGCCTCCGACACTTACACGATCGCCGCACTGTATTTAGCTTGCGGCATCGATTTAGAATATTCTACTATTTTCGTGCAATCCCACGTCTCGGCGCACACAGAACTAGCATGGCTGCTCAACTGTATTACGCCGATTAACTGGCTCGAAGATATGATTCAGTTTAAAGAAAAAGCAGTTAAACAAGGTGAAAATGTCAACGCCGGTTTGCTAAATTATCCGGTGTTAATGGCAGCAGACATTTTGCTTTACGATGCCGACAAAGTGCCAGTGGGAGAAGACCAAAAACAGCATTTGGAACTCACCCGCGATATTGTGATCAGATTAAATCACCAATTCGGCACACCCGAAAAGCCAGTATTGAAACTTCCCGAACCCTTAATTCGGACTGACGGTGCGAGGGTAATGAGTTTGACTGACGGCACGCGCAAAATGTCGAAATCTGACCCTTCCGAACAAAGTCGAATTAATTTATTGGATTCGCCAGATACGATCGCCAAAAAAATCAAGCGCTGCAAAACAGATGCCGTGCGGGGTTTGACTTTTGACGACCCCGATCGCCCCGAAGCTAGAAATTTGCTGACCCTTTATCTCCTGCTTTCCGGCAAATCTAAGGAAGAAGTAGCAGCGGAGTGTGAAAACATGGGTTGGGGAGATTTTAAACCCTTGCTGACAGAGACGACAATTAATGCCCTCAAACCAATTCAGGATAAATACAAGGAAATAATGGACGATCCGGGATATTTAGAGTCTGTACTACGTCGCGGAAGAGAACAAGCAGAAGCTATTGCTAATCAAACTCTAACTAAGGTTAAGACAGCTTTCGGTTATTCTTTACCTGTTTAGTTGTTAGTTGTTAGTTGTTATTGGTTACTGGTTAAGAATGACAACTGCCAACGGCCCACTAACAACTGTCAACTGTCAACTAACAACTGTCAACTGTCAAATAACAAATAACCAATAACAGACAAATAATCATGAACCGTTTTCGCACAGCCTGCACCACCCCCGGAGAATTTATAATTACTGCCGAAGTTGCCCCACCAAAAGGCGGCGACATGACTCACACAATTCAAATGGCTGAACGCCTCAAAAACAGAGTGCACGCCATTAATATCACCGACGGGAGTCGCGCAGTGATGCGAATGTGTCCCCTAGCAGTTTCGGCAATTTTAGTGCAGCACGGCATTGAGCCCATTTGTCAAGTTGCTTGTCGCGATCGCAATCAAATTAGCCTGCAAGCAGATCTCATGGGAGCTCACGCTTTAGGCATTCGCAATGTATTAGCACTTACAGGTGATCCCGTCAAAGCGGGCGACCATCCTAAAGCAAAAAGTGTATTCGACTTTGAATCTGTACGACTGTTACAAGTCATTCAAAAAATGAATGGCGGCAAAGACTGGAATGACAAACCTTTAACAGACGGATTTACCGATTTATTTGTCGGTGCTGCCGTCGATCCGCAATGCCCCAGTTGGTCTGGTTTGCAAAGTCGATTTGAGAAAAAAGTAGAGGCTGGAGCACAGTTTTTTCAGAGTCAATTAATTACAGATTTTGAAATTTTGGATAAGTTCATGCACCACGTTGCTGCAGGCTGCAACAAGCCAGTTTTAGCAGGAATATTTTTGTTTAAATCAGCTAAAAATGCTGAATTTATTAAAAAATACGTGCCGGGAGTTCACATCCCACAAGAGACGATCGACCGTTTAGCAAAATCTCCAGAACCCTTGCAGGAAGGCATAAAAATTGCTGCCGAACAAGTCAAGCTAGCGCGGCATATTTGTCAAGGAGTTCACATGATGGCAGTCAAACGAGAAGATTTAATTCCTCAAATTTTGGATTTGGCAGGAATCGAGCCACTGAGCTAAAATTGAACCGTAGGGGCGGGTTTTACCGATAATAATTGCCTAAAACCCACTATCTCGTAAACCCGCCCTCCCCGCTACCATTTTGAACATCAATAAAACAATCATGGTTCAAACTGTAGACAATCCAACAACTTCTCCCGCAATCGAACAACGTTTCACTTGGCGCGGTTTGACATGGCATCAATTCAAAGCAATTCAAGCTGGCTTTGAGGATGTGCCGAATGTACGCTTATTTTATTGTGATGGAGTTTTAGAAATTGTGGGAATTAGTAAACCTCACGAGGCAATTCGATGTCTGATTGCAGCACTACTGAGCAATTTTTTTCAATTTAAGAGAATACATTTTTTTCCCAGTGGCAGTTACAGTCAAATTGTTGAGGGAAAAGTGGAGTATCAAGCAGATTTGTCTTATTGTTTCGGAACAGATAAAGATGTTCCCGATCTGTGTATTGAGGTAGTTATCACTAGCGGTAGTCCGATTAAACTTCAGAAATACCGACTGATGGGAGTCCCGGAAGTCTGGTTTTGGGAAGATGGCACTCTAGAGCTTTACCATCTGCGAGAGGAAGGTTACGATCGCATTACTAGCAGCGAAGTGCTGCCTGAGTTAGACTTGTCTTTGCTTAAACGCTGCATTTTGTTTGCTTCACCTTTGGATGCGCTTGAGGAGTTTGCTAGAGGAATGGGCGATCGGGAAAATTGATCAATAAACTACTTTTGAAATTCCTCGATCAACTAAACGGTTATTAAATAGGAGCACCTGGCAATGACTGACTCAGAAATACTTAATTCTGATACGATTAAAACACTGGATACTCGCATCTGTGAAGTTACAGTTTACACCGATCGCGCTTTGGTGACGCGGCGCGGTACAGTCGCTTTGACGGGAAACGAGCGAGAATTGGGGATCGTATCTCTCCCCGCAACCCTGGAACCAGAGTCAGTCAGGGCTACGGGTGCGGGTACAGTTGCTGTGCGATTGCTGGGAGTACGCAGCGAAAGAGTGTTGAGCAGAGAACCTGTAGCGGATGGCATCGCCGAATTAACCCAACAGATCCAAGAATTAGAAACCCAAAAACGGGCAATAAAAGACAAGTTAGATGCCCGAAGAATTCAACTCAAATTTGTCGAAGATTTAAGCGAAAAAAGCGTCCATTTCTTTTCCAGCAGCATCGCCAAACAGCAGGTAGGTTTAAACGAAACTGGCGAATTGCTCAACTTTTTAGGAACCAATTACCTAAAATATGTAAGTGCGATCGCGCAGCACGAAAGACAACAGCACGAATTAGACACTCAAATACAAATTTTAAAGTATAAGTTAGACCAAGTAAGAACTTCCCATTGCCATCAAAGTTTTAACATCATTGTCGCCATAGAACCAAGCGGCAGCGGCAACTTTGAACTACAAGTTTCCTATGTAGTAAAGCGAGCATCTTGGACTCCCCTTTACGACTTGCGAGTCAATACCACCAACAACCAAATTAATCTCCATTATCTAGCCGATGTCAAACAAAATACAGGCGAAGATTGGACAGGAGTAGCGCTGACATTATCTACAGCAAAACCCGGATTGGGAAGTCTCCCACCACAACTAAAGCCTTGGTATATCGAGATATTCGAGTTAATGGCACCCGCTGGTCGGGGTTCATCAGAGGATGATTTCTTGGAGCTAGAAGAGATCCTAGAAGAAGGTTATGCAGGCAATTCATTCCGCGGTGGAGGACGGCGCATAGAAGCTGAAATAGCAACAGCTCAAGTATCCAGAGAAGGCGGCACAGTCTCATTTCAAATAGGCGGAAATACCAATATTCCCAGCGACAGTTCGAGGCAAAAAGTGACTATTTTTAGCGATAATTATCCCTTTCAGCCTGAATATATTGCAGTTCCGCGATTAGTCACTTTTGCCTATTTGCAAGCAGTTGTTGTCAATCCGCTGACAGGTGCTACTCTGCTTCCTGGTAAAGCAAATATCTTTCGCGACAACACTTTTGTCGGCACTGTGGAGTTAGAAAATGTTTCCCCCGGCCAAGAATATAAACTGAATTTAGGAATAGATGAACGGTTAAAAATAGAGCGGGAATTAGTGGAAAGACAAGTAGATAAAAAACTGATCGGCCAGCAGCGGCGCCTGAGTTACGCTTATCGGTTAAATGTGACAAACTTGCAGCAGGTGCAGGTGCACCTGACACTAAAAGAGCAATTGCCAGTCAGCCGGAATGAACAAATTAAAGTGCGATCGACTCTCACTAATCCGAAGATAGTAGCAGGTGAAATGGGACTGCTAGAATGGATAATGTCTCTGCCGCCGCAAGCAAAGCAAGAGTTATATTACCAGTTTGTTGTCGAACATCCTCCTGACTTAACAGTCACGGGTTTAGATATTTAATACCAATCAGTTGTCAGTTGTCAGTTGCCAGTTCTCAGGAATTACATCTTCCTTCTTCCGACGGACATCGGGCTTCTTCCTTCGGCTATAAAGCAGCTTATTTCTTCCCGCCACACGCCACCAATTTTTTCTCTATACACAACTGTTGAAACAGTAAATCTGCTATTGATTCATAAGCTGGGGCTGTGGGGTGTACGCCATCCCGAAAATAACTTTCTACCCTCGTTTTCGGCAATTTTGACCAGGCTGCATGAGTGTCTATGACTGGAATTTTTAAAGCTTTTAGCCGATCGACAAACTCGGATTTAAACTTCGGCTGAGTCGGTACGGGCAGTAAATCCGCTCGATCGCAAGTATACAACACAAACAACGGAATATTCTTAGCTCGCACCAAAGCAACTATTTGCTCAAATCGCTGCATATTTTCCATAAACTTTTGTGATTCCGACACCGGCACTCCCGCCGCCGGAGAATTCGATACAAAAACACTTGACAATTCGGGCATAACGTGTCTTTGAAACACTTCTTGAATTGCCAATAATGGTTTGCGATTCGGCATCAGCGGGTCATTTCCCACCCCCGCGCTGCTGCTTGGAGGTTGTAGCAAATCGTGAGTACCAATTTGCAAAATGACAGCATCGCTTTCAAAAGTGCCAAACTTGCGAATATATCCCAATTGATTGCCAATTCCCCAAGAACCGGCAGAAGCATTCAGCACCTCAACTTGCTTTTTTATGCCCAACAAACGCGCTTCAAACAATTCTGGAATAGTTTCTTTCTGATCGGTGGTATTATTACCGTTGAGAACAGAATCTCCTATCATCAAAATTCTGAGAGTACCTTCAGGCTTTGCTGAATCGATTTGTTCAGAACGCTGAGAAAATTGATTGTACTCAACTCTATTGCCAAAGCGATATACAAGTTGATTTGGTGCAAATATATAGCCCGCATTAGCATCAGCTTGCAGCAAGGCAGGATTTCCGAATCCGAGCAAGCGCAAGGCAAGTTCTATCGCACTCAAAGATGCGATCGCACCACCGGCAATCCAATACTTAGCTTTCAAAAATTTACCTGTAATTGGTAAACTGCAAAGCCATCGGATAATCTTCTTGCTTCAAGCGTTGAATCACCAACTGCAAATCATCCTTATCCTTAGCAGAAACGCGCACTGCATCACCTTGAATCGAGCCTTGAATCTTTTTAAACTCATCTCGAATTAATTTAGTGATTTTCTTGGCAATTTCCTGGTCAATCCCTTTTTTCAGTTTGATTTCTTGGCGTACTCTAGTACCACTAGCAGCTTCAATTTTCCCATAATCAAAAATTTTCAGAGACAAATTGCGCTTGGCGGCTTTAGTTTGCAAAACAGTGTGAATTGCGTCGAGAGTAAATTCGCTGTCGGTATTGACAGTAATTGCTTCAGCGCCCAATTCTACAGTGGTTTTGGTATCTTTCAAGTCGTAACGGCTTTGAATTTCTCGCGTTGTTTGGTCAACAGCATTGACTAATTCTTGCCGATCGAACTCGCTGACAATATCAAAGGAATAACTAGCAGCCATAAATTAGTAATTGGTAATGGGGCATTGGGCATTGGGCATTGGGCATTGGGCATTGGGCATTGGCAAAACAGGGCATTGGGCATTAACAACTAACCAATAACCAATAACCAATAACCAATAACCAATAACCAATAACCAATGACTACTGAAAATTAGCCGTTAACAGCCATTAAACTGAAATAGAATAAAGAAACAGTGCAAGAAGAACTAATCGCAAACATGAGCGATCGCCCCAGCGGCACATTCAGAATATAGAAAACCGAAAACAACAACCGGGCGATCGTAAAAGCGATCGCAGCCCAACCCGCCGATTCCGAATCTACCCCCGTCACAAAAGCCATCAAAGCCGCCGCTGAAAACAGCATAAACGTCTCAAACGAATTTTGGTGAGCCCAAGTTGCCCGCTGAGCGTAAGCAGGCAACTTATCAAACATAGCGCGGGGGGCTGCTTGGTCATAGCCTAGCTGCAAGCGGGCGATCGCAACCACCAAAAACGGTGCGTAAACCAGCGCAGCAGCAGCAGCAATACAATCAAGCAGAATAACCGACACAGGTAATCCCAACAGCATCATCCGCCTCGCAGTTCAATCAAAATAGAACAGAGTAACTACCTTGCGCTGTTCCTCCGCATCCTGGCAAGTTTTCAGCAAAGTGTGGCTTTCGTGAAAAGCAAAACATATCAGTTGCTGGCAGCGAGAAATAATCTCCTGATTGCACATGGCGCTTGCTTCCGGGAGAGACAAGCTATCATTTTTGGGATTTTCTACCAAATGTATCACTTGTTCGAGTTGGTCGCGAGACTCCCGAGGCTGGCGACTCATGCTTTGTGGCAAAATCACCGTCAGCAGATTAGGATCTGCTCGCATTGCCCCCCGAATTGCGGCTGAATTGGTGCCTGTAGCGCCAGAAGTGATGAGCTGATTGCCTCCCAGAACTATGGCGTAGCTCAGCATCTCAATTAGCTGCTGGTGGGTAATAGGAACGTGGCGAGAACCCAAAAGAGCAATCCGCTTGGAGCTGGTTTGCTGGATCGCCGCTAGTTCTTGTAAAAAATCATCTACTCTGGGTAGCTCAATTGATTGACTCAAAGAATTTATTAAATTAAATAAAACTACGTTGTGGATTTTAGCAGACTCACTAGCCATTGCCGCCAAAAAGAAGTTAAGAATTGCTGATTTACCGGATCAGACTAGAGGATGGGGAGATTTGAGTTCGCCTGAAGGCAGAATGTCTTAACACAGTCGGCAGCCGGAGCTCAAGGTAGAATTCAAGAAAAATTGAGAATTTAAGAATTTTACCTTTTTATTTATTTAAACAAAAAGTTCTCTCTGCCGAATACCTTCTTCCCTCAGCTCCGGCTCTCTTCTTAATGGACTCGATCGCTCAGGCCCAAGGATGCCATCATGCCATCAAGGTCAAAATGTTCTGCCATTAGCTGAGTAACGCATTCCACCTTGATCGGTTCGTGCAGGCGCACGCTGCCAAAGGTGCTGTCGATAATTTCCACCGTGGTTAAGGTATCCAAATCCACAGACAAAACCGGAATTTCCATTTCTTCTGCCCTGCCAATCACTAGGGGAGAAGGAGGCAAGTGGCCTGTCAAAATTAAGCACTGAGTCGAGCTTTCCAGAGCCGCTAGCTGAATGTCCGTGCGATCGCCCCCCGTCACCACCGCCATATTTCTCGCTTTGCGGAAATACTTCAGAGCCGAGCTAACATTCATCGCGCCAATTGTCAAGGTTTCCACCATCAAGTCCAAACGGTCTTTACGGCAGAGCACATCAGCTTTCAATTGGTGCACCAATTCTTTGACGCTGACACTTCGCAGCAAAGCACTTCTCGGCAGCATTCCCAAAACTGGAATACCCGCAGCCTCCAGAAAAGGCCGCACAGTCGCCGTTACGGATTCGAGTTTGTCCGTGGGAACGTCATTGAGTACCACGCCGAGCAACCGCGAACCCAAACGCTGTTTAGCCGACAGCAAATCGTCTACATACAGATCGATCGGGCGAGCTACCAACAGCACAGAGGCATCAATTGCCTCAGCGATTTGAGCCAAAGACAAGTCAAACAGACTGCCTTCCTCCAAATTAGCTGGGCCTTCTAACAGCGCCAAGTCTCCGCTGGGAGCTTGCAAATATTGCGCTAAAGACTGGCGGTAATCTGTCTTGTCTTCTCCCCGCAAACGCTTGTGAACCGTCTCTTCATCCAAATACAGCAATGTTGACGGCATCTGACTTTCTGAGAGATTCAGCGTCTCTACCGCGAACCGCACGTCTTCGTCCTCGATCCCAGCTCCGGGCGAGCTGAAACAGGTTCCCAGAGGTTTGCCGTAGGCGACGGCCAGTCCTTTTCCCCGGAGTCCGAGTGCCATCCCCAGGGCGATGGCCGACTTGCCGCTGTAAGCTTTTGTGGAACCGATCAGCAAATATTTAGTCAATTTTGGTACGCCTTCAATCCTCAATTTGCACCTGTCTATTTCAATAAATTTAGTTTTTTCTACAGTATTTCTGAACTGCGACTCAATTTGGCAATACTATTATACTCGATTTTGTCGCTTTTGGGCAAATTGTTTTTTTGCGGAAAATTTTTATTCACCTGTTCGCAACCCTTTTCTTCCCATTCTTTTTACTTGATTTTGGGAAACCACTTTTTCAATTGTTTGTTTTGCCAGCAGGTTTTGATAATTATTTATCGCCTATGATTCCTTTAAGAACCGATTTTAATTGTAATATTTTTAGGCCTTCTGATTGCGTACCTTAGATATTAACCTCGAATTTTATCGAGTAAAAATAACACGGTAAAAATGGTTTACCTTACCTTAATAGCCTACTTAGAGGGTTGAAGATAGTTTTTTTAGTGGCTAAATAGAGGATTGTATAGGAAGAGAACACGGTGCTTGCATAGGCAGTTTTGCATATAATTGAAAAGGGATAGGTTCTATTATTAGTTATTAATTATTAGTACGATCGCCCGCGTTAAAACAGATCGGTGGCACTGCGAGCAATAAGCTGCTTAGAATGGGGCTTCTAGCTTCTCAATACATAAATTGTCGGGCGGCGTGGGCTGGCATTTCGGCAGCCCCAAGGCTGATTGCGATGCTAGCCCGATCGCAGTTCAAGGGCTGTAGATTGATTTTCCTTGGGCGGATCTACAGCCCTTTCCTCTCAGCTACCGAGTCGCAAAATTTGAACGAAATCGGACGGCGCGATTCGTCTCACGGCGATAGCTTCGCTCGCGCGTACTCGCACAGCACCAATATCCGCAATAGGCTTTTAGACTTTTCCCACAACAAATACAGCAGTTTTCAATTGGATGAAATACAGGGAGGGACTCAGGCAAAGCCTGAGTCCCTACGCGAAATCTGTATCACGCTCAACTGAAAACTTCAGTATATTTACTTTACCAATGGGGATAAGTGCTGACCCCCAAAGGGATTATTGAGAATGATCCAACAACTCACTTACTATTTCCGCTTCTCAAATAGGGCTGGCGCACCAATCATGTAATGTTGCCGTCGTGGCTTTACACTATTGGCGCGTCAGTTATAGCGCCCGTCAATCGATTTTAGATTTTAGATTTTAGATTTTAGATTGAAGAAAGCAAGCCCACTGATAAATCCGGGGGCTGGCTCACGGGAGCGAGGAGCTTTTTTCTCGATCCACGAATCAATCCGGGGGCCCCGGATTAAATTGCTTGATTGTCAATTGCGGACTTTCGGGAGTGCGACTGCGGTGAAAGTTATTCATCCATTCGCATTTGAGTGAAGTGGTAGTCGGTGTTTCGTTTTCCAGCTAAGAGTGCGACTGCGGTGAAAGTTATTCATCCATTCGCATCAGCTTGCGGTAAAACGTTTTAGAAAAATCGACGGTACGAGTTCGCTGAAAAGTCAGGAGAACCTCAATTAAGCAACTAACAAACTCAGAGCTTTGCATAGTCACTTCGTAGCTGAGTTCAGCATTGCCGTCAAACAACACCCGACAGCGGGTTAAGTCGATCGGCAGCGACGAGATATTCCAACTAGCGACAAACGGCACGCTGTCCCCACCGTCAATTTTTCTTGCCCCCTCCAAGCTTTTGAGCTTGTAGAGGGCAATAGCGTGCGGTAAAAACTTGCGCCTGGGCTCTTGACAGAAAGGCGCGTAGACTTTCACTTCTTTGTCATCGGCTGGCTTGAGTTGAGGAATAGACATATTTCCACCTCAGACAATTATTACTAACAGATAGTTTAGATCCCCTGAAAAAACTAGCAGATATTCCAGGTCGATCGCAAGCAAAAGTCAACCCAAATACTCTATGCAGTACCCGTTTACCAGGGCCGTACAAACACCTAACCCGCTGGTTGTCCTCCCGTCCGCTTTCGACAAAAGCCCAGAAACTGATACAGTAGATGCTTATATCTAAAATCAAAAACTATTGGTGGTTGAATCAAGTAACCTATGCAGGAGAGTTCTTGGCCAGAAAACGACGCTCGCAGCGAGCTTAACTTAGACATCTCTGATTTAGCTCAAGAAGAGCTCAAGAGTTTGACCTCGCACTCGAAGCTCAGCAAAGTATTTGCTATACCAGACATTGGCGACAAGGTGTTTGACGCGGAAACAAAAGCAGATCTCCCAGTTGCGGTGCCTGTGCCGGGAACTCCCTCTTTTCCTCAAAATCTGTACCGGGGACGGCGCGGAAAAGCCGCCGCAGTGCTGACTGCGATTTGGGCCGGCACGATCGCCCTGCACTTGATTTCTTGGGGCGCGTGGGTAGTGTGGGGGTTGACGGGACTGCTGTGGATGCAAGCATTTCGAGTTTTGTTTGCGGAACCCAAGCCCGCACTGCCACCTCTTGCCGATGAAAGTCGAGAGGATTGGCCTTACGTGTCGCTGCTGGTGGCAGCGAAAAATGAGGAAGCCGTGATTGCCAGATTCGTAGAATCCATCTGCAATGTAGATTATCCGATCGACCGCTACGAAGTTTGGGCGATCGACGATCACAGCAGCGACGCCACGCCGCTAGTATTGGAACAGCTAACCAAAAAGTACCCCCAGCTCAAAGTATTTCGCAGAGGAGCAAATGCCAGCGGCGGCAAGTCGGGAGCACTGAATCAAGTGTTGCCGCTGACTCGCGGGGAATTTGTCGGAATATTTGACGCCGACGCGACGGTAACGCCGGATTTGCTGCGCCGGGTGCTGCCAGTGTTCGATGGAGAAAAGGTAGGGGCTGTGCAAGTCAGAAAAGCCATCGCCAATGCTGCGGTAAATTTTTGGACTCGTGGCCAAGAAGCAGAAATGGCTCTCGACAGTTTTTTCCAGCAGCAGCGGATTGCGATCGGCGGCATTGGAGAATTGCGCGGTAACGGCCAATTCATGCGCCGCACCGCCTTGGAAAGCTGCGGCGGCTGGAACGAGGAGACGATTACCGACGACCTGGATTTGACGGTGAGGCTGCACCTAGACCGATGGGACATTGAATTTCTCGCTTTCCCAGCCGTGTCAGAAGAAGGAGTCACTAACGCTCGCGCTCTTTGGCATCAGCGCAATCGCTGGGCAGAAGGTGGCTATCAGCGTTATCTTGACTACTGGCGGCTAATTTGGCGGAACCGCATGGGAACTGGGAAAACTTGGGATTTATTTGGATTTTGGGTATCTCAATATTTCTTACCCACAGTAGCCCTACCCGACTTTGTGATGTCAATTGCGCTGCGCCGGATGCCGATCGCCAGTCCCATAACTTTTATGACCCTTACCTTGTCGGTGGTGGGAATGTTTGTCGGTTTGCGCCGCACTCGCAAAGAGACCAAATTTGACGTAAGGCGAGTTTTTGTCACCTTGCTGCAAACGCTGCGGGGTACTGTGTATATGTTCCACTGGCTGCTGGTAGGGACTGTGACGGCTCGGATTGCGGTACGGCCGAAGCGACTCAAATGGGTCAAAACTGTCCATCAAGGTGCTGCTAATAGCATCAAGTAAACAATTCGCAGAAATATCTAGGCAAAGTATCGCCGAACGTCCGAAGATTTTCCGAGGCAAAAAAACACCAACGCTCGCCAAATACCTCCCCGCCATCTCCTAAGAGTAAAATTTGGCAATTCCGAGAAAAAAACACTTTGAAACAGCTTAGGTAATAGGTAATCGGCGAGCGGTAATAGCGAATAAGTAATCGGCAATACAAAAGTCTAAAATTAAAAGATAAAAGCGAGAATTTTTAACTTTTAACTTGACAAAAAACCAATTACTATCTATTAATTATGAATTGCCAATTAGGACGAATTGCTTGTTGCCAACTACCCGTCACCCGTAATTGATAATGGATTTGTTAGAGTACCAAGCTAAATCTTTATTTCGCCAGATGGCAATTCCGATTTTGCCGTCGCAGCGGATTGACAATCCCGCCGACCTCAAAGGACTGAAAATTCCTTACCCCGTTGTACTCAAGTCGCAAGTGCGGGCTGGGGGACGGGGCAGGGCGGGCGGTATCAAGTTTGTGGAAAATACGATCGATGCAGTAGCAGCCGCTCAAACAATTTTTAATTTGCCGATCGAGGAGGAATATCCCCAAGTCCTGCTGGCAGAAGCAAAGTACAACGCCGACCAAGAATTGTACTTAGCGGTACTCCTAGACCCCGTAGCGCGACGCCCGGTGCTTCTGGGTTCGAGCCAAGGAGGTATGGATGTCGAAGGGTCGATCGAGCAAATGCAGCAAGTTGCCGTAGATCAAGAATTTTCCCCATTCTACGCGAGGCGTCTCGCGCTGAAAATGGGATTGCAGGGAGACTTGATTCAATCGGTGAGCACCATTGTCGAAAAAATGTACCGGCTGTTTGTCGAAAAAGATTTAGATCTAGTAGAAATCAATCCTCTCGGTATCAGTCCGACGGGAGAGGTAATGGCTTTAGACGGTAAAGTCACCGCCAACGACGATGCCTTGGGGCGGCATCCAGATTTGGCCGCACTTTCGGGGAAGAGGCAAAGCAGCGGGTTGGCACGGGAAAGGAGAAGTCCCCATGCTGGGGGCGATCGCTCCCATTCCCAGTCCAAGGTTCAGCAGTCGCCGGAGTTTGACCCCAAATCTAAATCTTCAATCTCGAATTCCGAATCCCTGCAATTAATCGAACTAGACGGGAATATCGCGATTTTGTGCAACGGAGTGGGCCTGACAATGGCAACTTTAGATGCTGTAACCCACCAAGGAGGAAAACCAGCTAATTTTGTGAATATTGGTTCCCTAGACCGCTACTATGCAGCAAATGCCCTGCGCGATCGCGTGGAGTTGGGTCTGGAGTTAGTCGCTCAGGATAAAAGCGTTAAGGTGATACTTGTAAATATTTTGGGCAGCGCCTCCAAGACCGAGGAAATAATCGCTGCAGTGGCCGGCTATTTGGAACGGAAAGCTCGCGCTAACCGCCACATCCAAGTTGTGCTGCGGCTGGTAGAGATCGATGCTGATGCTGTAAAAAAGCGTTTGGGACAGTTGCCGGTGCAGCTAGCTAGCACTTTGGATGAGGCCGCGGCCGCTTCTGTATCCTCCGCCAAGTAGGTAGGGGCTGTCGATCGGCAAAAAATTAGATTTCTGTACAGGTCAATCACCCGGCGCTGCTCGGAGTACCGAGACAGCGCGGGCACAGAAATTGCCTAGTTGACCAGTCTAAGTGGTTCGCCCACTACGTTTAAGGTAAGTGTTGAAGTACCTACCGGAGGATGCGTGCTAGTCTTCCGCTCTAGAACTTAAAAGTTAAACAGGTGTAAGGGTTAAGCCAGTGCTTTTAAGATAGTTACCGACCTTAAACATTGACGAAGCAAACATTACCCCGTAAGGGAGGACTTAAATGTCTAATTTGGTTTTTGTACTTGATACCAAAAAACTACCGCTCAATCCAATCCGCCCAGGATTGGCACGTAAATTGCTAACTATTGGCAAAGCTGCTGTCTTCAAAAGGTATCCATTTACGCTAATTTTGAAAGTAGAGGTAACAGTACCGCAAAAACCAATTACTCTCAAAATAGATCCTGGCTCTCGAACTACTGGAATTGCGTTAATACAAGGAGAAAACGTAATCTTTGGTGCAGAGCTAACACACCGAGGACAAGCTATTAAAGCCAGCCTTGAATCTCGCCGTTCATTGCGTAGAGTCAGGAGAAATCGCCATACCCGCTATCGTCGGGCTAGATTCTCAAACAGGACTCGCCCTAAAGGTTGGTTAGCACCAAGTTTGCAACATCGTGTCGAAACAACCCTTACATGGGCAACTAGATTGATGAAACTCGCCCCCATTGCTTCTATTGCTCAAGAGCTTGTGCGATTTGACTTACAGCAATTAGAAAACCCAGAGATTTCTGGAATCGAGTACCAACAAGGCGTTTTGCATGGCTATGAGATCCGCGAGTATTTGTTGAACAAATGGGAGAGAAAATGCGCTTACTGTGGTGAAATAAATACACCATTACAAGTCGAGCACATTCATCCCAAAGCCAAAGGCGGATCTAATCGCATTTCTAATCTTTGCCTTGCTTGCGATGCTTGCAATAAAAAGAAAGGTACTCAAGATGTTGAGCAATTCTTGTCTAAAAAGCCAGAGATTTTGAAGCGGATTCTATCTCAAGCAAAGCGTCCGTTAAAAGACGCAGCAGCCGTTAACTCAACTCGTTGGACATTATTTAATCGACTCCGTACAACTGGCTTGCCTGTTTCTACAGGTAGTGGTGGCTTAACGAAGTTCAACCGCATTCAATTAAATTTACCTAAAACTCATTGGCTAGATGCAGCTTGTATCGGAAAGGTTGAGTCATTGAAGATTTTAACAAGCAAGCCACTATCGATCAAAGCAACTGGTCACGGGACACGTCAAATGTGCCGCACTGGTAAATTCGGCTTTCCATCTCGCTATGTTCCCCGGTTTAAGTTTGTTAAAGGTTTTCAAACGGGAGATATTGTCAAAGCGATTGTAACCTCTGGCAAAAAAATTGGTACATACGTTGGACGTGTTGCCGTAAGAACCAGTGGCTCATTCAATATTTCCGCCTCAGAATTAGTATCAGGAATTAGCCACAAATATTGTTCAATTATTCACAGAAAAGATGGTTATTCGTATGCAGCATAAACCTTGCCCCCCTTTTCCTCTCGCCCCTGACCTGGGTACAGGTACAGCGGGAGTCTCCAAGGGGGAAGAAAGATGAATTTAACTCCTGAAAGCAAAGTCCTAGTACAGGGCATTACAGAATCTCCCGCGTCCACCCGCGCCGCCCTGATGATGAAAGCATACGGCACGAATGTAGTCGCCGGTGTCAGTCCCGGTCGGGGGGGGCTGGAAGTGGAGGGAATTCCGATTTTTGATTTGGTAGAACAAGCAGTGGCTGCAGTGGGTCACGTTGACACTGCGGTAATTTTGGTAGACGCTTACTCAGTGCTGGATGCGGCTTTAGAAGCGATCGCCGGAGGAATTCGGCAAATCGCGATCGTCACAGGGGGAGTGCCTCCTCTGGATATGGTGCACTTAGTCAGAAAAGCAGAAGCCACCGAAACTTTGGTAATCGGGCCCAACAGTCCGGGGATTATTGTGCCCGACAAACTGCTGCTGGGAACTCACCCCAAGGAATTTTACACTCCCGGCCCGGTGGGAGTGATCAGCCGCAGCAGCACTTTGACTTACGAAGTTGCCCTAGAACTGACGGAGGCGGGGTTGGGACAGTCGATGGCGGTTTGTATTGGCTGCGACGCGATTGTCGGTTCTTCTTTTATGCAGTGGCTGCAAATTTTGGACGAAGACGACAGTACGGAAGCGATGGTTTTGGTAGGGGAAGTTGGCGGGTGGAGTGAACAAGCTGCTGCTTCTTACATCGCCTCGGCGATCGACAAACCCGTGGTTGCTTATCTAGCCGGCCGCTACGCTCCCAAGGGGCCGTCTTTGGGCCACGCCGGCATCCTGATCAGTTCTCGGGCTGCTGCCCAGAAAGCCTTTGGAGTTTCGGCCCCAAACAAAATGGCTGCCTTTGAAGACGCCGACATACCTGTGGCGGCTCGACCTTCAGAGATTCCTAAGTTGCTCAAAAAATTGCTCAAGAAAAATTGATTGCTTTGGGAGTTTTCACAAAAGTCCTAACCCTCTTGGGGGTTGGGATAGGGGTAGGGCTGGGGCGGGTTTGGTCTCATATCATTTCCGGTAACACTCATACATGATGTTGACGGTTGACGGTTGACTGTTGACGCCGTGAACCGTCAACAGTGAACAGTGAACAGTGAACAGTGAACTCGGATTTACTATTCCGATGAAGAGTGGATTTGATATCAAAAGTGTCTGCAGAATGCCACAACAGCCCCTTCAACCCGCCTTTAGCACAAATTTATGATTTTTTTACCAAAGCCCTCTGACCGGCCTCACAGGCTGCGGTGCTGGTGCTGGCAAGGGCGCAGCGCGGCGCGGCGCTGGAGGCGGAGTTGTGGGCTGCACGCTGGGGCGAGGTTCGATCGGGCTTTCGGGGCGAGTTGTTTCACTTGTGCGAGCTGTCGATCGCGTCACATCTTGAAGCAGGCTTCGCAGAGTTCCGGCTATACTCTGAACTTTCCCAACAGCGGTGCGAAGGCTGGCAACATCTACGTAAACCTCGTTGAGAGGATACTTTTTCAGGATTTCTAGCAGTGATACCTTACCGTCATCCCCGGATGCCAGGATCACCGCTGCCCGCAAAGCTTTCCCGCTTTCTGTGCGGCGCTGAGTCCGAATTGCTTGACCGATGTCGTCAGTGATTTTTTCTCCTGGGGTGCTGTAAACGACCCTGGCCAGATTAGCAGGCTTCAAACCAATTTCTAAACCCATGAACCCCCGCAGCATTTGCGCGTCCATTTTGGAGAACCGGATAATTTGTTGGAGGGTTGGCGTCGTCGTGCCGTTTTTAGCAAATTCTTCTAAGTCGCTGATATTGATGGCTTGTCTGATCGGGCCAAATGTGAGGACTACTTTTTCTGCCCCTAATGCTCTACTGCTGCTAGATAATATGCTCCCGCTTGATCCTAAAAGTAGGGCAATGCCGATCGATACAAATTTTGTTAATTTCATATTCACCGCTACATTAAAATTATTTTTTCGAGATTTGTACATTTTTGTACATTATAGATGCAGCAGTTATATTCTACAATGTCGCCCGTGTAATTTGTGCCCGCGTCACACCCACAATCTCGACAGAGACTTTTTTTCGATCTTGACTTGAAAAATAAGTTACCACATCTGCCGAAATCTGTTCGCTTCTATTCCTTCTGCCTTCTACCTTCTAAATCTCCAGCCTTCTACATCAGAGTGTCTTCCGCCTTCTACATAAGTGCCTTATAAAAATTCTAGGTACTGCCCTGACGGGAGGACTTTCTTAATAGCACAAACATAAGGACTCGATTGCTTCTTCTTTCTCACTTAGGCAACTAAATCCCTCTTCCTTCTTCCCTCCTTCTTCCTTCTTCCGACGGACATCGGACTGACATCCGTTACATCCGTTACATCCGTTATAGAATCCGTTGCCGAACTTCCTTCTTCCATCCGTTACATCCGTTACATCCGTTATAGAATCCGTTGCCGAACTTCCCTCTTCCATCCGTTACATCCGTTACATCCGTTACATCCGTTACAAAATCCGTTGCCGAACTTCCCTCTTCCATCCGTTACATCCGTTACATCCGTTACATCCCGTACATTGCTCGTTGCCGAACTTCCTTCTTGTATATGTTGAAAACCAAGCGCAAATCCAAGAAATCCAAACACAAGCACAGCGAAAAAACAACAGCGCTAAGCAAAAAAGAAGTAGCTGCACAAAAACGCAAAATTTCTGAAAAGCGCAATGAATTGGTGCAGGCGATCGCCCTAAGCTGCTTAGTCAGCGTTGCTCTCAGCATCCCCCTGTTGTTCGTAGCCCGCCCTAAGATTGCTATTGCAGGAGGCGCAGCCGCAGCCATCTTGCTGCTTTCCTACAAATACCCCCGTCAAGCTTTGTGGACTTTTCTAATTTACTTGCCTTTCAGTGGTACAATTACCTACGCAATTGGTGGCGGAAATGCTGCATTTCAAGTAGCCAAAGATGCTTTCTACATACCAGCCCTCATCGCCCTAATTCAAAGCTGCAAAAAGAAACAGTTGCCCCTGTTCATTCCTAAACAAATGCTTTCTACCTTCAGCATCCTGTTGATGATGGCAATGCTGACTTTAATTTTTGTCAACGGGGAGATGCAGCTCAACCCTATGAAAGGCGACAAACCAATTCTGCAAGGAATTCTCGGTTTAAAAGTATTGATAGGTTACATACCGCTGATTGCTTGTACCTATTATCTGCTCCGCACTAAGAAGGATTTGGTGTTTTTTAGTCGAATGCACATCGTTTTGGCGATCGTTTGCTGCCTTCTCGGTTTGATTCAGTACCTGTTGCTGCAAAGTGGAAAGTGTGCAGGAACCAGAGGCATGACCGGAGCAGAATTATATAAAGCAACGCTGGAAGCTAGATGTTTTGTCGGCGGTTCTTTAGTGTTCAGTCCAGAAGTCAAGTTTGTCCGCTTGCCGGGAACTTTTGTCGCGCCTTGGCAGTGGGCGTGGTTTTTAATTTCTAATGCTTTTTTAACCTTTGCCTCTGCCTTTTGCGACCCTTCCTTCTGGTGGCGAGTTATCGGTTTATTTGGCATGGCATTAGTATTTGCCAATGCAGTTATTTCCGGTCAAAGAGCTGCTTTAGTTATGGTTCCCGTTGCTACAGCAATCCTGCTAGTTCTCACCGGTCAATTAGTTAATTTAAAACGATTTATTCCCATCGGTGCAGGACTGGCGATTCTGCTGTTTGTCGGTGCAGCTATTAACCCGGGAATTGTCGAGCAGCGGTGGGAGAGTTTTGTTAATCGCTGGAATGCTGCACCGCCCCAGCAGTTTCTCTTTAATCAGTTCGAGCAGAGCAACAATTTTATCATTGACAAACCTCTCGGTAGAGGTGTGGGACGAGCAACTAATTCAACGCGAATATTTGGTGCAACGCAGCTAATTGAAACTTTCCAACCTAAGTTGATCTACGAACTCGGTTATCCGGGAATGATTAGTTTTCAGATCATGCTTTTACACTTAGCTTTTCTAACTTTTAGAGCTTACCGATCAGTCAAGGACAAAAGTTTGCGGAGTTACGGAGCTAGTTTTTGGGTGTTTGTTGGATTTATTACGATCAATACTCAATACTATCCGCTAGATGTAGATCCAGTGTCCGTGTATTATTGGGTTTTAGCTGGGGCGATTTTAAAGTTGCCCAAAATTGATAAACAGGTGCAGGATGAAAAGCACCAGGAAGTTGAGTCAAAGGAATTGCAAGTTCACCAGCCATTAAAGGAGAAAAAAATTATTGCGTCTTCCCCAATTTGAGAATAGTTTTGAGTCTTGAGTTTGGTGGATTCTTTCTTGTTCAGTAACCCGCTTTCTCTCCAAGGCGGTGCAAAGATAGCCCGCCCTTCTGGGTTTATCTGTGCTAAAACCCACCCCGACAGCATATTTTGGCTCTTAACTTTACTGCGGTTGCCAAACCGGATGGCTAGCATTCAAATCCTGGTCTTTTGTCAATTTAGTTAATGCCGAACCGTCCCGATTAATTACATACAAGTTGCTTTTGTCTCCTGGGATTTCATTAAATATAAAAGCAATTTGCTTGCTGTCAGAAGACCAAGCTAATTCTGAAATTCCCGACGGTTTTAGCCTGGTAGCTAGTTGATTTAGCTGGTTCGCGTCAGCATTGATTGTGTAGAGTTTTTGATTGTTGAACTCTCCGGCGACGAAAGCAATAACTTTGCCATCCGGCGACCACGAAATTTGGTTGTAGTTTCTGGGTTTTTGGGTGAGATTCTTGGCTGTCCCCCGGTTAATGTCGAGCAGGTAGATATCTTGCTGTTCGCCTGATGAATCGCCCGATTTATTGTAATAGTAAGCAATGCTGCTGCTGTCGGGCGCCCAAAATATTTTGACGTTGTAAACCTCATTGTGCGGGTTGTTCGTCAAATTTTTGAGGTTGGTTCCATCGGCATTAATTGTGTAAATTTGCTGTTTCGGATAAGCACCGAACAGGAAAGCAATTTTTGTGCGATCGGGCGACCAAACAAGTTGACTGCCGCCGGATATATATTCGCCGGGACTTTTAGTTAGTTTGGTCATTGCCGAACCGTCGGCATTCATTTTGTAGATATTTTTATCCTTGACAAATGCTACCTGCTGACCGTCCGGCGCAAGGTAAAATTCCGATGAAATTTCTGTTTTAGGCGGCTCTCCTCCTACTTTCAATTCCCGAACTAATTTAGTTCCTTGGATACCAGAAGTGTCGCTTATATAAAGTGATTGACTGCCGGGAGTATCAGAGGTAAAACCGTCGCAAGAACGGGCAAAAATAAATTTCTGGCTGTTGGAAAACCAACCTATTGCAAAATTAGCTGCTTTGCAACCAGCCTCAGCAAACTGTTTAGTTAGTCGAGAACCGTCAGCATTGACTGTATAGATGTCGCTGTATCCGCCAACGAAAGCCAGTCGCTGGCCGTTGGGCGACCACACTAGGGGAGGGCTAACATCTATATTGGGTGTAAGTTCGCGGCGAGCGGAACTGGTAGCATTGAGGGCAAATAAATTGGATATGGTCTCGCTGCCGCGCATTTGGAGGGCGGTAAACGCTAGTATCCTTGGTTTTTGGGCTGCGGTTGGGGGAGGGCTGTGAAGGCTCAAAAACAATGTGATTGAGAGTGTTAGGGAAATAAGAGCGATCGAACTAAGTCGCAATACTTTATTCAAAAGCATTTTGTCAATATCATCTCCTTACTTTTAAATTTTCACAGTCTTCAGTCCTCATATCTCCGACTTCTTAAAGTCCTGCGGGGATATGGCAAATTCTAAGTCGAAGCTATTACCAATGCCCCATTCCTAATGCCCCATTCAAAGTGTTTGTCTGTCTATATGTCTCGACAGCCTCAAACTCTGTTTAATTCTGCCAATAATTAGCTCGAACATTTTTTTGCGGGACGGATTCTTGCTGCTGGGCGGCATCCCTAACTCGCAACACATCAAGTTCAAGTCAGTTGCACTCATTGCCAACAACTTTTGCCTCACCTCTTCTTCATTACCCTTCTTAGCTTGTAAACGAAGTTCTTCATAAACTTCTAGAACATTGGCCGCCGATAAATTAGCAGGTTTATTAACATCAGCACCCCTGGGAATATCCGAAGTTTTTGAGCCAGCAGAAACCACTCCCCGTTTGACTTGAGTCTCAAGCCGGGTTAATTTTCGAGCAACGTCCCGCAAGATTTCCTTAAGTTCGCCAATTTCCTCAACCAACCCCCCGCTTTCTTGTTGGGAAGCCGCCAAAATTTCTTTTTTACTCATTTCAGATACTCCTCACACTCGCGCCAGAGTTTTTCAAATTCTCTAACTAATTCTCGCGGCAGTTCTCCCTCATTAATCGCCCGTTTTAGCCCGACGCTTTCCCGAATCGTCGATTCTAAAAATCTAACTTCTATGTTATTATCTTTTGATATCTCATCGCAAAGTCTCTTTACTTCTCTCATGTAAAACTGAACTTCATTTGTCAGCAATCCTCCATAGGTTTTAGCTTTATTCATAAAGACTGCTATCTTGGGAAACGGATAAGGCTCAATCCGTTTCTGGAGCGAGTTTAAAACTAGACTCAATCCCCTAGAACCAAAATAATCGGGATTGACGGGAATTAATATTAAGTCGCAGCAAGAGAGTACGCTGTAGGTGAGGAGACTGAAGGAAGGCGAACAGTCAAAAAGCATCAAGTCGTATTTGGGGAGATTAGCAGAGTTGGCGATTTTGCCGATGAATCGGCGGATGAAGTCTTTAACACTTTTTCCCTCAAATCCATCGATATCCAACCAATACAATTCTTCAACTGAAGGAACAAAATGTAACTGTTCGTCAATCTGATAAATGGTGTCGAAACCAACGGGAAATTTAAAATTCTGTCCGGCTTTTTTAAAGACTTCTAGAGCGTCATAAATTGTAAGTCTGTGCTTGAGAGATTTTTCGTACCACTTACCAAATTTGTCATCTAAATGACCTGTATTTTCGTTAAGTCCGATCGCCTCTGTGAGCGACATTTGCGGATCTAAGTCTAACATCAAGACTTCTAAGTCGGTTCCTTGGGATATAATATTTCCCAGACTCCAAGTGACGGTGGTCTTTCCGACACCGCCTTTGAAGTTGATTACGGCTATTGATTTAGGACTCATGGCTGGCTTTGTTTGGATTTTGCTCAATTTTTTATTAAAACATAACGATCGCCCAATTAGCGTTTGCTAAGTATTATTACTCGAATAATGGCGATCGCCTTGAGTAGGCGATCGCCAGATTAACAGCGAGTCTCTTTTTAGAAAAGAACGTCAGGAAACTTGAAAACGTGACTAGCAATATTCCGCACCTTTACTAATGGAACAGGTAATCCAGTTACACTGTAGCCTCGATTTGGTACTACTTTCTGCGAGAGTTCTGGCTGTTGCTGCGAAACTAACAACCTGAATTTACCCGGTTCGACGACCAATATCTCCTGTTGAGGAATGAAAAATATCCAGAGATCGGCTTGCGAAGTCCATCCCCAACAGGGACGGTTGCGATCGTCAAAAGCTTCAAAAAACAAGTTTCCAGTTTGCTTGGCTTTTAAATCGGTCTTATACTCAGCAGTTGCAGTTGAACCGTTTGGGCGAATTAGTACGCGGTCAATACCTGCTTTCTGATACTGTGGCAAATCTGAGACATCCTCAATGCGATAGCCATGAATCTGCAACCACTGGTCTACGATCGCCTCTCCTGTCTTTCCTACTTTCTTTTGAGTTTGGAAGTCGTATTCCTGTTTTTGGGAAAGCGGGGGTAGTTGCTGGGATAATTTGGCTTCGCTGTGCTGATTGTTGTTGTACATGATTAATTCCGTCAGCTAAGTTTTGAGTAGTGAATCACTACATCTTTAGCTTCGCAGAACTTTCTCTGGCAGCTACCAAACAAGTGTTAGGAACTTTCTCTGGCAGCTACCAAACAAGTGTTAGGAAGTTTGTTAGGATAGTTTGTTAGGAACTGAATAAAACCCTAGAAATGGCACCTAATTCACCAGAAGAACAATTCATCCTAGCTGCTAATGACTGGGATTTAGAAAAGTTGTACAAAGATTTGGCTGATGCCAAGCGACAAGTAGCATCGCATAAGCAAAAGGAACTTACAGAAGTCGAGAAGCTGCATTTACGAGGATTGCTTTGTGATTGTAGTCCTAGTGACATCGCTAAAAAGCTTCACAAACAACAGGGAGGATTGAGAGCCGAGCTAAGTTCAACTGTGTATCTGTATGTCAAACACCTTACTCAGGGAAAAGTAGACATCAAGCTAAAAAACTGGAGATGTATCCTTGCTTGGCTTGAGCAAGCAGGATACAAAACCAGGTCATCTAATTCAGTTGAAAATAAGCCTGAGATTACACCTTCTGTTTCGGAGAGTGATATTGATGATCTGTTGGAGAGGGTGCGCTCGAACTCTCCTCTCTGTGCTGAGGATTTCAATAAACTGGGAATAAAAAAGGCTGAGGAAGAAGATTTTGAGGTAGCACTTGAAAATTTCGATCGAGCAATTAAGCTCAATCCTGATTATGCAGATGCCTACAATAACCGGGCTAGTGTTCGCCATGAACTAGGAGACGATGCCGGAGCAATTGAGGATTACACAAAGGCGATATTGCTCAATCCTGATCGTGCAGTTTATCACAACAACCTGGGTATTATTTCTTATAACTCAGATGATTACCGAGGAGCGCAGGCCGATCACACCCGAGCAACTCAACTAAATGCTGGCGATGCTCAAGCCTACAATAACCGAGGTTTTGCTCGTTTACGCCTGGGCGATCTGCAAGGGGCACTTAAAGATTTTACCCAAGCAATTGAACTAAATGCTCATGATGCCCTTGCTTGGAATAATCGAGGTGATGTCTACTTCTTGAAATTAGGCGATCTGCCAAAAGCGCTTGATGATTACACCCAAGCAGCTCGGCTGAATCCTAATAATCCTAAAACCTTCTACTACTTGGGAGTTATTCACTCTCGTTTGGGGAACAAAGAGAAAGCGCTTGAGGATTTCACCAAGGCAATTGAGCTTAAACGAGACTTTGCTGAAGCTTATCAAAACCGAGGCATTGTCCACTATGAACTGGGCGATTCCCAAAAAGCAAATGTCGATTTTCACAATGCTAAAAATTTATATCGTGTCCAGGGAAAAGAAGAAAATTACCAAAAGTTACTTGATATAATAGAAGGACTTCAGCAAGAAGATTGAGAGCGATCGCATTTAGTAAATTGATAAAAAGAGCAATCGCTACATTGCTTAAAGCTTCATTCACTATAATGATTCTTACAAGCTGCGATCGCAATTTCTTCATCTGTAACTTGGTAAACCAAACGATGTTCGTTATCAATGCGCCTCGACCAAAAACCACTTAACTCGTATTTCAGAGGTTCAGGTTTGCCCAATCCTTCAAAGGGCGATCGATCTATATCTTTAATCAATTCTACAATTTTGCGATAAATCTTTTTGTCTAATTTTGCCCATTCATTAAAATCTGCAAAAGCCGAAGATTCAAAAATAATTCTTCTACTCATTACAAATCCTGTAAATCGACTTCAACTAAATTTTGTCTGTCTTTAACATTTTCAATAGCTTTCAACAGTTTGTTTTTATTGATTTCCGATTTTAAAAGATATTCGGTTTCATCGCATTCTGAGACAATTATTTCAATCTCTTTATCTCCAAAAATCGCTTTAATTTGTTCTAAAAAGTTACGATCTAGTTCACTGGCTTTTAAACGATAAACTGTTGACATCGTTTTTACCTATTTTTGATTTCGATAAAAATTAATATTCCCTTTAAATACAGTAGTTTGAAGTTAACACTAAGGGCTGGCAATTTTGCCAGCCCTTAATTTGTTTTAGCGTTTGACCAACTTCTTAGAAACCTTCCGCAAGCGAATTGATTGTGGCGTTACTTCCACCAATTCATCCTGACCGATGTACTCCAAAGCGCGCTCCAAACTCATATCGACTGGCGCTTGCAATTGTGCCAATTCTTCACCGCCAGATGCGCGGTGGTTTGTCAACTGCTTTGACTTGCAAATATTCAGCTCCATGTCTTCATCTCGGTTGTTTTCTCCGATAATCATCCCTCTGTAAACCTTGGTTCCGGGGGTAATGAAAAATACGCCGCGGTCTTCAGCATTTTTCAGTGAATAAGTAGTTGCAACTCCTTCTTCAAAGGAAATCAATACTCCGTTGCGACGGGCGATAATTTCTCCACCGAGGGGGCGATAGTCGAGGAAGCTGTGGTTCATAATTCCAGCGCCGCGAGTCAACCGCATGAACTCGCCTCGGAATCCAATCAAACCGCGAGCGGGGACTGAAAATTCGATTTGGGTGCGACCGGTGCTGCTGACGTGCATATCTTGCATTTCTGCTTTCCGCTGACCGAGGCGTTCGATGCAGCCGCCGACTGCTTCTTCGGGTACGTCTAACACCAAACATTCAAAGGGTTCGCAGGGACGACCGCCGACTTCGCGGAAGATTACTTGGGGCTGGGATACTTGAAATTCGTATCCTTCGCGACGCATATTTTCGATCAGGATTCCGAGGTGGAGTTCGCCACGGCCGGATACGAGGAATTTGTCGGGAGATTCGGTTTCTTCGACGCGCAAGGCGACGTTGGTTTGGAGTTCTCGCATTAGCCGATCGCGAATTTGACGCGATGTTACCAAACTTCCTTCTTGACCGCAGAACGGCGAATCGTTCACAGAGAAAGTCATCTGCAAAGTCGGTTCATCTACCTTGATTAAAGGCAGCGCTTGCGGGTCGTTGGGGCAGGTAATTGTCTCACCAATATAGGCATCAGCAAAACCAGCAACGGCGACAAGATTACCAGCAGAAGATTCTGGGATATCAATCCGCTTCAGGCCTTCAAAGCCCATCAATTTGGTAATTTTTGATTTGACAAGCGCGCCGCTTTCTGTGATTAAGACTGCTTGTTGACCGATTCTAATCGTGCCGTTGTGGATGCGGCCGATGACGATACGACCGACGTATTCTGAGTAATCTAAGGTGGTTACTTGCAGTTGTAGTGGCTTGTTGGGGTCGCCTACGGGGGGCGGTACGTGGTCGAGGATTTCTTCAAACAGGGGCTTCATATCTACCCCTTCGTCTTCGAGGTGTTTTTTGGCGTAACCGCTTAAGCCGGAACCGAAGAGATAGGGAAATTCGCACTGATCGTCGTCAGCACCTAGTTCGAGGAACAGATCCAAAACTTTATCGACGGCTTTGTGGGGGTCGGCTCGCTCGCGATCGATCTTATTGACAAAGACGATCGGGCGCAGTCCTTTTTCGAGGGCTTTTTTGAGCACGAACCGGGTTTGGGGCATCGGGCCTTCGTTGGCGTCTACGATCAGCAGACAGCCGTCAACCATGCCGAGAACTCGTTCGACTTCTCCGCCGAAGTCCGCGTGTCCGGGGGTATCGACGATGTTGATCAGGGTTTCTCCGTACCTGACGGCGGTGTTTTTGGAAAGGATGGTAATGCCACGTTCGCGCTCGATGTCGTTGGAGTCCATGACGCAATCTGGGATTTCTTCCCCTTCGCGGAAGATCCCGGACTGTCTGAGGAGAGCGTCCACAAGGGTGGTTTTGCCGTGATCGACGTGAGCAATGATGGCGACGTTGCGAATGGGAAGACTCATAATGCGTCTGGAACGTTAAACGGATCTAACTAAAGATTTCTTAATAATTGTAGCGCATGAAGTCAAGGGCCGATCGAGCGCGGCTGTAAGATTGGAGTGCGATCGTCGCTAGAATCAAGATTATGGAAGCGCAACAAGCGTGAAATAGAGCGTTACACCACGCCTGACGGCAGAGTTTTTTTCGATCGGTGATCTTGAGTTGGCCCAGGTGAACAAGGTTGGATACGGGGCGATCGCCGGTATTAAGATGAGGGTGCAAGTTCGATCGACTTTATGGAAGTACAACCCAGAGATATTCAGCGTTATATCAGACAAAATGGCACAGTTCCCTTTGCAGAATGGTTTACAACCCTGCGGGATGTTAACGCTAAAATTAGGATTGATAAAAGGCTTCAGCGGGTTAGCGGTGGCAACTTAGGAGACTATCGCTCAGTTGGCGCAGGAGTCTGGGAATTAAGGATTGACTATGGCCCGGGCTACCGAATCTACTTTGGACAAGCGGGAGCTACGATTGTGCTTATCCTGTGCGGTGGAGATAAAAGCACTCAAGACCAAGACATTGTTAAAGCTCAGGAATACTGGAGAGATTATGAAAGACGCCAAAGTGCCGACGAGTGATAGTTATCATTCTTTTAAAATTTCCAATTTCAAAGACCCAAATTATGCTGCTGCTTACCTCTCACTGATCTTTGAAGAAGAGGAAGAAGGCGATTTAGAGATGGGAATAATGCGAAAATCGCTTCGAGATGTATTTGAGGCTCTGGGCGAACCAATTATGTCTGATGAGGAGGCCTCATTGCATCTGGAAAAATTAGATGTTTTGTTGTCGCAGAATGGAAGCGCCACAATTTATGCTTTGGCTAATTGGCTGAAGGCTTTGGGATTGAAGTTAACGGTTGTGGTTGATGAAGGGGATAAAGGGGAAGAGGAAGATTCTGTTGGTACTGCTGAATTGGCGGAAGTTGGTAATGTTTGATGACTCGCCCATTTCCCAAACATGGCTTTTTAAGTTTTTTTGATTTTAGGGTAGCACTATGTCAGAAACCGAACTAGATTTAGTATCAATAGCCACGAGAGTATTGCAGATTGAAGAAGAGCAAGTTATTCTGAAAAAATATTTAGCCAAACTTAAGAGGCAGTTAGAGGCACAGGAACAGCGATTTAACGATCGCCCTGAACCGCAAATGCTAGAAAGTTTGACTGCTGAAATTGCGTCCCTGCAACAGCCGTGTGATTTGGGAAATGGCGATATGTCTGTCATTGCCGATCGACCGATCGAGCTTGACACCGAGACAGAAAAGCAAAAGTCAGACTTTAAGTATCAGTTAGTATGCGATCGTCCTAACAGTCGCGCTGTGTTGATGGAAGCTTTATCACTAGCTCAAGAGCGGCTGATTATTGTTTGCCCTTGGCTCAATTGTAACAGCATTAATGATGAATTGCTGCAAAAATTTAGAGCGTGTTTGAACCGAGGATGTTTGATAAATATTGGTTGGGGTTATCTGGGAGACAGGCAAAAAATCGGCAAGGGATGGCGCTACAATGCTTTGGCAGATTTGCAAGAATTAGCCAGCGAATATCCCGATCAATTTTGTCTCTCTTTATTGGGAACTCACGAAAACTTTTTAGTCTGTGATTATAGTTTTGCCATGTTGGGTAGCCATAATTTTCTGACTAACAGCGATGAAAGTGCAGAAAAAGAAATGGGAATACGCACGAATGACTGCCAAATTGTCAAGCAATTAATTGAGCGCTTTGACAGCAGCGAAGTATTAAATGAGGAGGAGATAGAAAGGCGGTTTGTAGCGAATTCGGATTCCATCGATCGAGCTGATTATTTGGAAGGCTTGGCGGCGGATGCTGAAGATATTGCTTTAGAGCATAGCTGTGAGGATGTGGAGGATGAGTCTGAGGAATGTCTGGAACCTGTTGTTAGTGTTGAGGATTTTTGGGAACGTTACACTCAGGGAGAAAGGGATTTTACAGGGATTAATTTAGCTGGTGCTAATCTAACCGGTAAAAACCTAGCTTCTGATGTCAACCTGAGTAAAGCTAATTTGAAAGAAGCTAATTTAAGGGGTGTTAATTGGCAGAGCATCAGCCTCAGCGGGGCAATTTTGAAGGGAGCAGATATGAGAGATGGCTCTTTCTCTAGCACAAATTTTAGCGAATCTAAATTATGCGGCGTCAACCTTTCTAAGTCTACTTTATCCAGTGCCAATTTGAATCAAGCCAATTTAGTCAATGCCAACCTCGATCAGGCTAATTTATCCAGTGCCAATCTGAATCAAGCCAACTTAGTCAATGCCAATCTTTCTCAGGCTAGTTTATACAGTGCCAATCTGAATCAGGCTAACTTATCAAGAGCCAACCTCGCTCAGGCTAATTTACAATCAGCTAAACTAGAAAAAGCCAAATTAAGCAAAGCAAGCTTAAGAGGAGCTAAACTAGAAAATGCAAATTTTACTGAGGCATATTTGAACGGTGCAAACGTTAGCGGGGCGAAACTTAATCACCAAACAAAATTCACAACTGCCAACCTGGCTCAAACTAACTTAAGCGGGCTATACTTGAGGAAAGTAGACCTAAAAAAGGCTGATTTGACAAATGCAAATCTGAGTAATTCTAACCTTTTAGAAGCCAACCTCGATCGAGCAAATCTCAAAGGAGTTCAGCTTCAAGGAGCGATTTACAATGAAGCAACTTTATTTCCTACTGATTTCGATCCCGTGAAAGCGGGCGCTTACTTAATTGCTCCTTATGTATCGCTGCCAAATGTCGATCTAACTGGTAGGGACTTGAGCAGTGTTAACTTGATGGGAGCCAATTTACAAGGTGCTAATTTGATTTCAGCAAAATTGAATAATTCCAATTTGAGAGATGCGAATTTGAGTGGGGCAAAACTTCAGGGAGCAAGTCTAGACGGCTGTAATTTGAGTCGGGCTAATTTGAGGCAGGTAAACTTGAATGATGCGAGATTAGTTAGTGCAGATATAACTACAGCCGACTTAACTGAAGCTGACTTGCGGCAAGCTGATTTATACGGTGCAAAACTGCGTGGTGCTGACCTAATTTCAGCAGACCTCCGTGCAGCAAACTTAACAAATGCAGACTTATCTGGCGCTAACTTAACAAATGCAAAAATAGGAGGAGCAAACTTGGGAAATGTTAAACTCACTGGTGCAATTATGCCAGATGGAGCTACTCACGAATAAAATTAGTTAAGGGGTTTGCTAAACAAACTCTACTCAACAAGCGTGAATACACTCTTTCACCACACAATAAATATTCCGCAGCCCCTCTACCTGGGATGCTAACAACCCTTGCTTAATCTTACCTACTAATTTGCCCCAGTTGTAGAGTTCTTCCACACTACGAGACTGCCGGAATTTCCCCTCATAAAAATCTACCCAAAATATCGGTGCTTGATGTTGGCTGCTTCTCCAGCGTTTCCGCCACCGAATGCAATCTTGCAGCGTCGGCGGTTCGACTCCTAAAATTGGCGGCATATCTCCGTAG
The DNA here is from genome assembly GCF_036705085.1 of Microcoleus sp. B6-A1. Taxonomy (NCBI): domain Bacteria; kingdom Bacillati; phylum Cyanobacteriota; class Cyanophyceae; order Oscillatoriales; family Microcoleaceae; genus Microcoleus; species Microcoleus sp. B6-A1. The sequence goes on along the minus strand of NZ_JAUBTU010000011.1, from coordinate 52,280 downwards.
CTGACAAATCGACTGATCCCAACTCCCACAACGTGGATGACGTAAGCCCAGCAGCGAATCTCGCGGATCAGTTCGGGCTTGACTTTCAAGACTTTGGCCACTGCTTCTTTGGTTACAAAGCGAGAGAGTGGATTTATTTGCTTGGCTTCTGAGTTTTGTTTTGGTATCATGGTTGGTGAATGCGACTTTTTTGGGGTGAATGCGACTTGATGTGGGTGAATGCGACTTGTTTGGGGTGAATCCGACTTGATTTTGGGTGAATCCTACTTTTTGTTGGTGAATCCTACTTTTTGTTGGTGAATGCCAAATTGTCGGTCATTTGAATAAATAGCTGTTCGCTCTTCAGTTTTCGAGGCCGGGGGGCGATCGCTATTTATGATGTAAATATTTTAAGACCAATACTGGCCTGTTGTCAAGAATGGGATTGATTAAGTTGCGGATTCGAGAGCTGGCTGCCGAGAAGGGTTGGACTTTGACAGAGGTTTCTGAGCGATCGGGAGTTCACTACAGCACGCTTAAGAATTATGCTCGTTCGCCCGGGTTAGCAACGGTTGACGTTACTCATTTGCAAAAATTAGCTCGAACTTTTGACCTGTTGATTGAAGATTTGTTTGAGGTTGTGGAAGATTAGGCGCCGGGAATGCGGTTGCGGTGGTCGGCGCTTTCAATCTCATATATAGGTGAGGTGAAATTTCACCCTGATGTCAAGAGGGGAATTGGTTAAATTGCGGATCAGAGAGTTTGCTGCTAGGGAAGGCTGGACGCTGAAGGAAGTAGCCGATCGCTCTGGAGTATCCTACAATACTGTTAAAAGTTATGCCCGATCGCCCGGTATGGCAATGGCTGACATCGGTGCTCTGCTAAAATTGGCCCGGACGTTTGATGTGTCGATCGAAGAATTGTTGGATTTTGTCGAACAACAGTAACAAATTACACTTAAAATAAACCAGCGCTACCAGCGCCAACCAGTTCGACCTCGCAGGGACGATCGACTGTGGGCCCAAGCAACAGATTCGAGAGTTGGCGGATGGGACGGGGCGAAGTGTGAAAGAGATGATATATTCTCAGCGGCAATTGTAGCTGTTCGATCGCCCAAATCGGTCTACAATTTGTAACGTTGAGCCTTATTGAAGTGCAGGAGTGGAGCTGGCTTGGATAACGCTAGTCTGTCAAGAAAACCCCCGCAAGCCTCGGAGCTTGTCGCCGACGAAATTCCAGAAGCAGTGCGAGATCACCCATACCCAGAAGCAGGGCAGAGTCAGTCTAAGAAAAAAGGGCTGATTTGGAAACTGCTAGGGTTGGCCGCCTTAGCCTTTGGGGTCAGCATCTGGCTGCACCTCAACTTTAACTTGTTCCCAGCCACCAGTCAGGCAGAGCAAACTCAACAAGACTCAGCGCCCACCAGTTCCGCGTCTCCGTCTGTCCCAAGTCCAGCTACCACCCCCAAAGCCACCGCCCCCGGCATCCCAGAAAACCTGCTGGGACACTTGCCGTACCCAGAAGCACCAGCAAAAGACTTGGTAAGCGTCACCTCCGACGGTAGCGTCAAACTCCGCACCTCAGCAGCAGCAAAATATCAGGAAATGGTCAACGCCGCAGCGGCATCAGGCATCTATTTCGCTCCCATATCCGGCTTTCGCTCCCTGCAAGACCAACAGCACGTATTTTTTGACGTGAAAGCCGAACGCAGGCAAAACGCCAGCAAGCGAGCCGAAGTCAGCGCCCCACCAGGTTACAGCGAACACCACACCGGTTATGCGATCGACATCGGCGACGGCAGCGCCCCGGAACACAACCTCAGTCCCAGTTTTGAAAATACCGAAGCATTCAAGTGGTTAGAAGCCAACGCCGTCGCCTTCAGCTTTGAAATGTCCTTCCCCAAAAACAATCGCCAAGGCGTCAGTTACGAGCCTTGGCACTGGCGGTTTGTGGGCGACAAGCAAAGCCTCGAAACTTTCTACAAAGCTCATTCGATGAAAAAGTAGAAGGAAGAAGGAAGAAGGAAGTTCGGCAACGGATTCTGTAACGGATGTAACGGATGTAACGGATGTAACGGATGTCCGTCAGAAGAAGGAAGAAGGAAGAAGGAAGAAGGAAGATTTTCCACATCTCCGGCTTTGCCACTCTGCCACTCTCCCACTGCCCCACTATCCTACTCTCCCATTCCCCTACTCCTCCACTCCTCCACTCCCCCCCACTCCGTTGAGCCAAACTCGTGATTGCAATCTATCCAGGCAGCTTTGACCCCATTACCTTCGGTCACGCAGACATTATCGAGCGGGGATCTAAACTGTTCGATCGGGTAATTGTTACCGTAGTCAGAAACCCCAGCAAAACCCCTCTGTTCACCGTAGAGCAACGGATCGAGCAGATCCTGCGCTCTACCCAACACTTGCCAAATGTAGAAGTAGACAGTTTTGAGGGTTTGACAGTAAACTATGCTAAGATTCGACAAGCCAAAGTGCTGCTGCGGGGGCTCCGGGTATTAACAGATTTTGAAATGGAACTCCAGATGGCCCACACCAATAAAACCCTTCTGGGTGAAATTGAAACAGTTTTTTTGGCAACTTCTAACGAGTACAGCTTTTTAAGTAGTAGTGTAGTTAAAGAAATAGCCAAGTTTGGTGGCTCCGTAGATCATCTTGTTCCGAAACACGTCGCCCTAGATATTTACAAATGTTACGCCAGCAGGAACCAACTCGCATCGAACCCGACACTACCGGACGCGGCACTGAGAACGAATCACCTCAGAACACAGCCACCTTCGGAGACCCCACCCGAACCGCAGGAGTAGACATCCAGCGGGAATTGAACAGGCTTGAGGAAATTGTTCTCGACAGTCCGCGAATTCCCATGACCAGACGCACTCTGGTGGATGAAGAACAGTTGCTCGATCAGTTAGACTTGGTGAGGCTAAATTTGCCGATCGCCTTTCAGGAAGCCGAGACGATCATCCGGCACAAGGACGACTTGCTTCAAGAGGCAGAACTTTATGCTCAGGAAGTGATAGAAGCAGCAGAACAGCGAGCTGCAGAAATTTTAAACGATATGGGCCTGCTTCAGCAGGCGAAGATAGAGGCAGATCAGTTGCGGCAGCAAGTTTTGCTCGACTGCGAGGCAATTCAGCAGGCGACGCTGGCGGAAGTCGAACAAATTCGCTACCAGGCTCAAGAGGAATTGGAAGAGATGAGAGTCAGGGCGATGGCTGAATGCGAGGAAATTCAAAACGGAGCCGATGATTATGCCGACCAAGTGCTCGATAATATCGAGCACAAGTTGAGCGATATGCTGCGCGTGATCCGCAACGGGCGCGAGCAGTTGGATAGTGTTTCTGCGTCGCACATCCATCACAACAACGGTTAGCCAACAGTGAACTCATTGCTTGAACATTTCTAAAAGTCTACCTAATTTAGGTAGATTTTTTTTCGCAATAGTTTTTATAGTTTTTATTCCTCAATCCCAGCACTCGGTGACTTGTTTTTGCCGACATAAGTTTTGTGAATATCAAAGCAAGTATAAAATTTTATGATATCCTACTATTCATACCAAATCCGGCTTAATTACCCCCTTTATCTCGCTTGTGCGTGGGAGGGCAGTTCCCTTGACTATTGAGCGATTTCAACCGCCGAATGATAAAAGGGATAGCCAACCCGGATTTTGTATCAGAAAAAACATTCCTAATTTGACTCAAATTGTGGCAATCTAATTTGAACCATGCAAAAAGTTTCTAATCGGTTCGCTGAATTTGATTTGATCCGAGCTTTAGCTATCGTTAGTGTGGTGATTACTCATGCGGGGTTCTTTACATTTCGCGATCGCAGAATTTTATTTGTGGCGATCGATACATTTCAACTATTTTGCGTACCAGCATTTTTATTGTTGAGCGGTTTTTTTCTCACCAACAAACTGGAAAACCAAAATAATCCCGCACTGGTAGTCAAAAAAAGACTGTCCAAAATTATACCCCCTTATCTGTTTTGGTCAGTAGCTGTGTACGTCTTAAATAATTTGGGAGAAATCCAAAAATTTGATTTACTTTCACTACTCAGAGATATCTTGACGGGTTCAGTAATGCCTCCCTATTACTTCATCGTTGTGATTGTTCAATGCTACGGCTGGTGGTGGCTGCTAGTGAAATTCAGAGTTTTAGAACCCAGAAAAGTTTTGGCTTTGGGCTTAACAATTCAAGCAATTTTTACAATCTTCTTCTACTTAACCGCTTTCAAATATATATCAATACCTCTACCTTTGATGGAGCGCTGGATTTTCAGTTGGATTTTGCCATTTTCAACAGGTCTATTTTTGGGCAGCTCGTATGACAGAATTCAACCCGTTCTCGAACGTAAAAAAATGCCAATTTTAGGGGCAACAATCCTTTTTTATCTAGCGAGCATTTGGGAATATTACCTGATAAGTGGAGTTAATTCGGAGGGATGGTTTCTCCGCTCGTTTTTTAAACTATCTGCTCAAGGATACGCAATTTTGTTCGTATTATCTATCCTCGCATTTTCTAAGAGTATCGCACTTCCCAGTAGAGTATCTGGGTTAGTCAAAATATTGGCTGCTTACTCATTCCCTATATATCTCCTGGATTCGACAGTAGTGATATATGTGTTGTTAGTGTTTTATAAGTTTATTGACCCGGTAAATCCCCTGCTGAAGCTCGGCTTTTTAGTTACGGGGACTTTGTTAGGTTGTTTGGCGATTATTTACCTGTTGGAAAAAGTTTTGCCCAAAAATTACAGGCAGTACATTTTGGGAATTTAATCAAATTTTCGGTTTCAGCGGATGTCTTCATAAAACTGCTGGAGATACCTTGGGGAAACGCCAAAACCCCACAAAAAACCAATCGCAAGATAGATCGCAATTGCTTTAAATTCGCCCCAATTCGCCACTCGTCGATCGCTACTTTCCACTACCCGATTGACTAACTTAAGTCTCCCCCGTCGCACTAACTTCAAACACAAATCCGCTTCCTCCATAATTGGCAGCGCAGCATCGAAACCCTCGCATTCCCAAAAATCGGTACGGCGACAAAAAATAACTTGGTCGCCAAACAGCAGGCGCAATCCTTGGAAAAATAAATGAGGTCGAAATAACAGCGGCGCGTAATAAGTTTTCAGGTAATTGTGGAGAGAAAAACCCCATCTTGTTTGCTGCGAACCAGCCATCAGGGAGATAAACCCGCCGCCGGCAATTTCGGCATCGGACAATGTTTTCTGGATGACTGCTACAATGTCGTCGGGAACTAAAGTATCAGCGTGGAGAAAGCACAGAATTTCACCGGTGGCGACTTGAGCACCTAAGTTCATTTGCAGGGAACGTCCGGCTATACTGCTAGAAATAACGCGGATGCCGGCGGAAAGTGCGATCGCGGCTGTGTCGTCTTGACTGCCGCCGTCTACCACCAACACTTCCCAAGCGGGAGGATTAAGGATGCTGAGTTGGCGGAGGGTGCGTTTCAGACAAGTCGCTTCGTTGAGGGCTGGGATGATAATAGAAACGCGATCCATCGGGTTGAAATTTATGCCAGAGATATTATAATAAAAAACTGTGGCGATTCACAACTAACGAGAACATAGAACTTACGCGCACAGATTCAAAAACCCGGTGTCTGCCTGTGAACTCGTCACGAAACATCCGATTTTCTACAGAAATTGGTTTTTTTGGCGTCAGTCCTATAAAATCACGCAAAAGTGCAATCGCCATCTATATTTTCCACTAATCAGGACTGAGAAACCGTGCAGAAAACAGAAGTAAAAAATGACTTAGAATTTTACGAGGAAAATGCCGATAATTGGTGGGACGAAAATGCTAAAATTTATGCCTTATACCATCTAAATAAACCCAGATTTGAGTTTTTCGACAGACACGCGACTAATTGGCAAGGGCTCAAAACCTTAGATGTCGGGTGCGGCGGCGGTTTTTCCTGCGAGTTTATGGCCGAGAGAGGTGCTATTGTTTCTGGAATAGATCGATCGCAAAAATGTATTGTAGCGGCTCAAAATCACGCAGTTACTAGCGGTTATGAGATTGACTACAAGCAAGGTTTTGCCGAAAATATGCCCTACGAAGACAATACCTTTGATGTTGTAATCTGCGTGGATGTTTTGGAACACGTGGCCGATTACAAAAAAGTTGTGTCTGAGGTTCACAGAATTCTGAAGCCTGGAGGATTGTTTTTTTTTGATACAATTAATCGAACTTTTTCGTCGCAAGTTGTGATGATTGGGCTGATGGAAAATATATTGCAGGAAATTAGGCGCGGTGTTCACGATTGGGAAAAATTTGTTACCCCGGATGAACTGTCTGTGGTAATGCGCGATACGGGTTTCGGCAAGATTGAAATTAAAGGTTTTGATATGTTTGGAGAAATGGGCGCTATTTTAGCCCTGATGCACGGTTTTTGGGGGAATCTTACAAGTGGAAAGCAGCTATTTCCTTCGGGGGAGAGTTTCCAACAAGTTTCTCAAGTGCTAATCTCTAATATCGCTAACTATTTTGATTACAAAAAGTCGGGCTTGTTTAAAATCAAAATTAATGAGGATACGTCGATTATGTATGTGGGCGTAGGGGCGAAGAATTAGTCGGTTAATTGGTGACTCTTGTCATTAGGGGCGGGTTTTAGACTGGTTTTTGCGATCGACAAATCCGGCTCAAACCCGCCTCTATTGCATTTTTTAGGGTACGCACGCAGCGGTACACCTTATCCTGTTGAGTGCAATACACATATTCCGTAGGCACGGTGCCGTATCCTTACTATATTGCGGGCAATTGAGAATTGCTATATTGGCGATCGCACGACAAACCTCAGCCTGGGCTGAGGGATACTGAGTATCGATCGAATTTTAATGACTCGCCCCAACTCCTCAAATAGCGATCGAGCAAGCATATATACTTAAATGTTAGGGCGGACAGAGTGGCATCGCCCCTACCGATTCACAATTTATCAAGAATTATGCCAGCAAGTTTTCTGCCAAAATCGATCGCACAACTCACAGAATCTACCTCAATTGCCTTAGCCCAAAGCATTCAACAAGCAGCAATTACAACTCCCCTATCTTCTGGGCCAATTGCCACAACCTATGTGCGCCAAGGCAGTGGCAACACACCAATTTTGCTAATTCACGGCTTCGACAGTTCCTTGTTTGAATTCCGCCGCCTGTTGCCGCTGCTAGCTGCCGAAAATGAAACTTGGGCGGTTGATTTATTGGGTTTTGGCTTTACAGAAAGATCGGCTGGTTTGGCATTCAGCGCGAGGGCAATTGAAAGTCATCTTTACTATTTTTGGAAAACGCTAATTTCGCAGCCTGTAATCTTAGTCGGTGCTTCAATGGGAGGTGCAGCAGCAATTGATTTCACTCTCAATTATCCCGAAGCTGTAAAACAATTAGTGTTAATAGATAGCGCAGGTTTTGCCATCAGTTCTAATAAGGGAAAGTTTTTAATTCCTCCTTTAGGATATTTGGCAACTTCATTTTTACGCAATCCCAAAATTCGCCAGCGAATTAGCGTCAATGCTTATTTCGATAAAAATTTTGCTTCTGTTGACGCTCAAACTTGTGCTGCTTTGCACTTGGAAATGCCCAACTGGAATCAAGCTTTAATTGCGTTTACCAAAAGCGGCGGTTACGGTGGTTTTGGGGAAAAATTATCGCAAATTCAGCAGCAGACGCTGATTTTGTGGGGAAAACAAGATCGGATTTTGGGGACGGCAGATGCGGAAAAGTTTGCAAGGGCGATCGCAAATTCTCAACTAATTTGGATACCCGACTGCGGGCACGTTCCCCACTTAGAAAAGCCACAGATTACCGCGCAGCATATTTTAGAATTCATCACCAAAAGCGGACTCACGCAAAAAAAATAAACTTAGGGTGCGCTGCGGCGCACCTTAAATATATGTTTTCACTTGCACATTTGATATAGTTTGAGGTCAAATAGACAGGTTTCAAACTTTCGGCAAATACTTTTGTACGATCGTCCATCCTGTGAGCAACACAGTCACAAATCCCCCAAACAAGGCCAAATTAGTGCCGATGTGGAGGGGACGCGCCCAAGGATGTTTAGGGCCAATTTGCAGCCCGCTTCCAACAGAAACCAACACCAAAGCCACAACAGCTAACCCCGCCGGTAAATGAGCCGAGTGACCCAAATTGCCGTAGTATCCTAGGGTACCGACTACACCAATTCCCAGCAGTAAAATTACCAAAGTCGCCATCCCCGCACCAGTGGCTAAATGAAAGGGACGCAGCCATTTTGGGCGCTGTTTTTTGGTACTCCTAGCGGCAAACATCCACGTTCCAGTAACGGCCAGCAACAGGTAAGCCAACAGGGAAACACCCATTGACCAAGCCGCTATTTTCCACAACCACAAGAAAGAAGGCAGATTCATCGGTTGCATCCCTAATTAGGATTTTCCACAAAAGGTTTCTTTCCGATTTTACCTGGACTTGAAAGCAAAAATGAATTATTTTGAGAGAAAGTGCGATCGGACTATCCACAGATTGCATCCGTCTTACCTTGAAGTCAAACGAACTTTCTCGGATACTCAGCTTAATTTATGCTAGAGATTTGTGGCTCACCTTTTTAGGAGCCACCTTTCCATTCTAGCTGGCTGGTTTTGCTCTCGATGAAAGGCATTTTATAAAACCCTAATTTTTGTTCTAAGATTAATCGGAAAAAAGGCAGACCTTCAATCAAATATCTTTTCCACAACCTTCTCGGTTCACTTAACAGTCGGTACGCCCATTCTATGCCGACTTCGCTCATCCATTTGGGAGCTCTAGCTTTGCAACCAGCTTCAAAATCAATGGTTGCACCTACGGCTAAGAAAATTTTGACGTGTGTTAATTTGCTCCTATATTTAACCAGCCATTTCTCTTGCTTGGGCGCTCCCACTCCTATAGCCAGAACTGTCGCTCCTGATTTATTTATATGGTCAATTATTTTTTCACATTCTTCTTCATTGTTTTCAAAGCCAAAAGAAGGAGAATGTGCTTCAACCACTATTTCTCTACCAATTTTTTGGTTAATTTTTTCCTGGGCTTTCTTAGCAATACCTTCAGCAGCTCCTAGCAAAAATATTTTAATCTTCTCGTTATCCTTGTGATACATATAAAATGCAGGAAACAAATCCGAACCAGAAATCTTTTCTTTGAGAGGAGTACCCAAAAACTTGGAGGCATACATCAATATTTGACTGTCGCAGACTCTATAAGTAGATGTATTGTAAGCTTCATAGAAGTCGCGGTCATACTGCAACTTAATCAAGTGGTCTACATTTGGCGTAAATACTACACCACCTTCGCAGTCGAGTTTTTCAAACAACTCTGTTATTGACAAGTTATCGATGGAGACATTCAATAAATTAACTGTTTTCATTTATTATTCCCTTCCCGCCTTATATTAAACTACAACTCAAACTATTATAACCCACAATACAGTTTCGTGTTTTAGCTACTTGGGCGCTTCAGTGAACATACTTTTCTCAGTATATCCTCCTAGACCATGCCTGTCTAGTCAGGATTTTTAAAGATTATGTAAAGAATCAGATCGTTTGAGAAAAAGTGTATAAAGCCCCTTTTTAAGTTTACAACTGGCAACACAGTTTCAATAAAAAAGCCATCCCGTGCTAATACTTGTTGAAGCACGGCAAATGAAGGTAAAAAAGAGTTTATGAGATTAAAATTTTAGCCGACTGAGAAATATCTCGCAACTTCTGAACTTGATTGCATACAAAAAGGGTAGATTTTTTAGTTTTTGTATTCAGCGAATGCAAGATATTTTCAAGCTTTGAGTGAAGCCGCGATCGCATTCCTGAAAATCATCCTAATTTTTGGTGAACCAGCGACTGTCTTCTTGGTGGCGAACTGGTTTTCTTGGCCTTAAGACTTTCTGGAGCTTTTAAGACCAGACCCGATATTCCTCCAGCAATCAGCGCAAAAATCGGGTTAGTCATAGCGTTCAAAACACAGTCAAACACGTACATAGTTAAGGCTACTCCCAGGGCTGCCGCGGGCGCTACTTTGGGATTAGACCAGGTTCTGGCGGGATACTTCACGCAAAAGACGATAACAGGAAGTAACAATGAAGAAAATAAACTAACTAAACCGACTGCACCGTTGACGCCAAATGCAATAATCCATAAGCTGTCGGTGACCGAGATATCATTACCGTACCCGTCGTACACGCGGTTTCCGCCGGAATCTCCCCAGCCAAAAAGAAATCTTTGCCGCGCTTTTTCCCCCAATATCTCTTCCATGTCAAATCTAAACTTCAAAGAGCCGGCTCGTTCTTCGCCAAATACTTGAGTGATGAAATGAATCACGTCTGTGCTCGAAAATTGACCCGATGCAGCTATGTACAGATAAAACACTATATATCCAATTATGAATAGCAGGGGCAAAGAGGTGCGAAACCACTTTGCCGAGAATAATAAGAGTAACGCGATTGCAAATAAACTGTAGGCGCCAGTAGAACGGCACAGGAAAAAAGCGATAGTTAATATAATTGCTAAAGTCTTGATGTTACGGCCCATAAACTTTTTAAGCGTCCCAGTTTGCCACAGCCAAACAGCCATTAAGGCGGCTGTCATCATCCACAGGCCCACCATCAAACCGTGCTGCATAAACACTACTGGTCTCCACCCCCCCAAACGCCTTGCTTGACCCCAGTCCTCAAAGGCATTGACGCCGTAAATCATTTGGTGCAAAATTGGGCCCCTAACCCCTTCAATTAAAGTAAAAGGAATGTAGGCTAACCCACCTGCAAAAATGCCGATCGCCAATTGTCGCAGCCCGTCTAAACTACCCACATACAAGCGTCCTAAAAAATAAGGCAAACCCCAAGTAACGATTTGGTTGAAAGTCGGAGAAATCGGGCTGCCACCATTACTAAGTTGTGAAACGATTGGGCACAAACACCAAATTACCATTGGCACATCCAGCCAACCGGGCTTAAAAGATGTGAGGCGCGCAGTATCGTAGATAAGAGTCCCCAGCAAAATGCCGTAGCAAGCTGCAGAGATTTTGGTATACGGTGGCAATGAGGGGATGGGATAAGAAGCTTGCGGCAAAAACAGCCATGCTACCACAAAACTTATAATTACTGCCCGCTGAGCCGGAAACCTCACAAACAGGTAAAAAACGACTGGAATAAAGCCGAACATAGCAAGTGGGATTAATGCAACCATAGGTCTTTTTTGGCAGTAAAATTGTAGAAAGACAACTGAAATTGCCGGATAAAAATTCTCGCTTAAACGATCGCCCAATCCCAATCTTTTAAATCCACCTCAATTTTACGTCTTGTTCGTTAATTGTGCTTGACGTTCCAAAGCAGTGTATAGTGCCGCCTCGAAGAGATTAGTTGCATCCTCCCAAGTATAATTTATCACCTTTTCCAAAGCATTCTCGGACATGGCGCGCCATTCGGCATCAGGCAACTGACAAATCTGCTCGATCGCTTTTGCCATATCCTCTGGGTCTTCTGGCTTGACAAGTATGCCACCCCCGCCAGCAAGTAGTTCCGGAGCCGCACCAGCAGGAGTGCCGATGACTGGAGTGCCACAAGCCATAGCTTCTAAAATTGGCAAGCCGACGCCTTCGGATCTGCTGGAAAACAGCCAAGCATCACATTTGCTGTAAAATTCTTTTAGTTGGTCTTGAGTCGGTTTCTTATTATACTCAGTGCCAGGCGGCAGAAAATTGGGAGGAGGAGTATGGCCGGAACCAAAGGCAACTAAACGAAGGTGGGGAATTTTTTTAGCAGCTATAGAGAAAGCTTTCAGGGCAATATCGCAGCCTTTCCAAGGAGTTGTAGTATAGTACATCCCGACTGTGGGAACTAATTGCTTGCCTCGCGGCTGCTTCGCTCGCGACTGGGGGTCGAAAAACTGTTTGGTGTCCACGGTGGGAGGGACGAGAGATACAGACAAATCGCCGTATTCATTCCGAGCTATATCGGCCAGCCACTGGGCCACAGCGATTTTGTGCATCGGCAGCCTCCAAGTTGCCTCTACTCGACCTTTTGGTACGTAGTCAAAAGCCTCGTAGTGTTGGAGAAAATATACTTTCGTTCCTTTGCTGGGAGAGAGTTTTGCCACCCACTCGGCAGTTTCCCACCAAGTAGCCATGACAATATCGGCATCAGGTACGTCCAGGTCGGTAATTGGACGGTAGGTTTCGAGAACTCGGTGTTCGACATCCACCTTGTCAAAGTGAGAGTGTTCTTTCTTTGGAGCGGACTCCCAACCCCTACCTCTGAGCAGCGAGCGCAATTGTTGGAGCCCAGTCGGTTGCGGCGGGGGCGTGGAGACGATCAGTATTTTGTGTCCTCGCTTTTGAAGAAGTTTTGTGTAGATAGATAAAACTCTCATGCCACCTGTAAGACCAAGGGTAGGAAGGACAAAAGTAATTTTCATGAGTAGATGCTGAAGATTGATACTGGTTAAAACTCCTCCATAACAAAAAGTTCGCACTTACCAGCCTCTGTTTGGCTTTTCTGCGGGGTGCGGATCTCTGCAGGAGGCGATCGTAACTCGATAGTCGAGCCGATCTTACTTTGTCGTCAGGGACTTTTCCCCATTACAAATCGGGAGATGTTTGACGACTAGATAAGTTTAACCTGTAACGGAGCCAGCCTTAAAACCTCCGTTGCCCTCTGGTTCAGATTTGGGCAGAGCAATTTATAACCAGTATTCCCTCGTCGGTGCGGTCAGAATTCGTCTCTAGACTGCGGCGTAGAAAACAGGACAGAGGCGATTTTAGTTGTGGCAAAAGCACCCCACCAAACGATATTGAGTTTCTCCCCAGAATCCGGCGCCGAAAACGCCCGTAGCGCCGAATTTCAAAGGGCCGCGCGGCACTTAGCATCCAACCGGAATTTTTCCTTGGGTTACATCGTAGTAGGGAGAACAGGAAACTATGTTAACCTCGCGCTGCTTAGATTTGTCTACAGCAACTTTCAATGCCGCTTCAAAATGATCCGTGGCATCTTCCCAAGTATAATTGTTCACCTTGGCATAGGCGGCGTCCGACATGGCTTGCCACTTGGAATTTGGCAACTGACAGATAGACTCTATGGCTTTGGCCATTTCTTCGGGATCTTCTGGTCTTACAAGTATGCCAGTACCGCCGCTCAAAATTTCAGGAGCAGCACCTGCTGGGGTACTGATGACGGGAGTGCGGCACGCCATCGCTTCGATAATTGGCAAGCCGAAGCCTTCTGAGCGGCTCGCCAGCAGCCAAGCATCGCATTTGCTGTAATAGTCTTTGATTTTGTCTTGGTCGGGTTGAATTACATACTCGGCATTGGCCGGTAAGGGCAATTCCGAGGATGGGGCCCCTGTACCGAAGGCAACCAGACGCAGGTTGGGGATGTTTTCGGCCGCTAGGGAAAAAGCTTTGAGGGCGATGTCGGTTCCTTTCCAGTAGATTGTAGAGTACATTAGGCCAACTGTAGGAACCGATTGTTTGTTGCGAGGACAGGCGTAAAATTGCTTGGTGTCCACGGTAGGAGGAGCTAAGGAAACTTTGCTATCGCCATATTTAGTCCGAGCTAGCTCAACTAACCACTCTGAGATCGTAATTTTGTGCAGGGGCAGCATCCAAGTTGCTTCTACTCTACCTTGAGGTAGATAGTCAAAAACTTCGTGGTGCTGGATAAAATAAGCTTTTGCTCCTTTGCTGGGAGAGAGTTTTGCTACCCACTCGGCGGTTTCCCACCAGGTGGCAACTACTACGTCAGCGTCAGGTACATCTTTGTCTTCTACCGGGCGGTAGCGATCGGTAATTTTGTGTTCTACACCTAACTTATCGAAAAATGAGGGTTCGTTTTCAGGTGGGGAAATCCAACCCCCTCCCCGCAGCAGCGACTTGACTTGCTGGCGCATACTCGGCTGGGGACGGGGTACAGAGATGACGAACACGGAGTGTCCTCGCTTTCTCAAAAGTTCGGCGAAAATAGATATTACTCGTATTCCACCAGTCAGAGACAGAGTAGGAAGAACAAAGGTGATTTTCATTTTTAAGTCCCGCTGACGACTTTAACTCGCTTTCGGCGCTGCTACCAGCGCTGATGTTAGATCCCAAAAGGAAAGGGGGGCGGGTGAATATTAATTACCGCTTTCCTGGTGTTTACATAGAATCTAACCGATCGACTGTTCGCAACACCCCAACATCTATCTGCCAAAACTTCACTGTCATTGCATTGATAATAACGATTGATGTGATCGCGAAACAGTTCCTATAGGGATAAGTTGCCGAGCAGCGAAATTTCCTTCTGAAGATAGATCCCTCATCAAATAGGAGCTTTGTTCGCGACAAACACCAAGCTAGACAACACCCTCTGTTAAAGATAACATCATTTACGATCAAACAGACAGGGATGTACGGTAAACCGAATATCAGCCAACTTTTAATGTGGGGGATAAAGGTAGCATTAGCAACAATATGCAGTAGATTGACATCGCCTTTGGCAAAATTTTATACTGCATTCAAGAGGGAAATTCTTATCTTGAGAATGTTGATGGCCCCATTGAACTAACAGATATAAATACCATCAGTGGCTGTGATTTTTTGGTAACTGTGCAGTCGGCATTGCTTGATACACTATCCTATTTTGTCAAGATTCAGAGATGGTGGTTTTCTCAGATACCTGCAGGGGCGCGATCGCGCGAATCACCGTCGTGGACGTGCGAATGAGGGGAGAAACCCTGTTTTTCAAGCGATATCCCTCGCCCTCACTTGTCGTATGTTCCTGAAAAAACCTGCTTGAGGCGTCCACTGTTTGAAAAAATAGGTTTCCCAATCGTGCTACAGAACATAGAGTTTCACCAATATAAATTTAATTAGCTGCCTGAGTTTTAAATTTGTTAATAAAAGGCGATCGCCTGAAAAAATTCCCAAAAGAGACTGCCACTGCGGGGCAGAGTATATGTAGCGTTCCTGCCCAATTCCTGTCTAAGTAATTACCGTAACAAAACTTCAGCAGAAATTATCAAATCACCCTATAAAGATCAAAGGAATACTCAAGGTGGATCGGCCTATATCGTGCAAACTTTGACTCCTAAGCAGTAGCAGCAGCTTCGTGATATGTATCAAACGATTTCGCCTACAAAAAATTGGATGTTATGAAAGCATAATTTTTCCTAAGTTGGCAATTCCAGATGACAATCGGTGTGATCTTGGGGGCCCGGCCGCCGATGCTTGTAGCGATATGTGGGCCAGTTTTCATGCAGCTAAAATTATGCGATCGCCAGCAAAACCCAACCTAGAATTAAAAGCAGATGGCTGAACGGAAAGCATCTTCCTGTGGGAAGATATGAAGGTTAGATTATTGCACAGCATCAGTCAAGAACCCAGTTCGGATATTCCGGCTGCTGAAGAATGGATTAGTTTCACAGTCAGCGATACTGGAATTGGAATGAATACAGAGCAAATTGAGAGAGTATTTCAAGGTTTTACGCAAGCGGACGAGTCTACTACTCGCCGTTACGGCGGTACGGGTTTGGGATGGGCAATCGCCCAGAAATTCTGTGTGATGATGGGGGGAGATATTAGTCGGGAGAACGAGTTGGAAAAACTGTCAATTTTTACTGTATAATTGCCGACGATATTCGCTGAAAAAGCAGCTAGTTAAAGAGGATTTGCCAACCAATAATTGCCAGGGCTAAATCTGCGATCGCGTGGCTGATATAACTCGACCACAGCGAACGGTAAGTCAGATAAGAATGCGACCAAATTATCCCGGCGGCGAAGACAGCTAAGGAACCTAAGATCACAGCCGGCCAGTCGCTGTAAGCTGCTATTACAAAAATGTGGTGGAGCGTGAAAAATAGCGAGCTCAGAAATATTGCTTTTGTTCCCGGTATGAGAATCTGGCACTTGTTGCAGACAAACCACCGCCAAGTAAATTCTTCGATTAATGAGTTAACTAGCACAAAATATGCTTCAACAATTAAGTAAATATTAGGGCTGCTAATACCTAATTGGTGCGATTTTTGTTTAGCAACTACAGGATCGATCCAGTGCTGGCCGAAAAGCCGATAGATACCTAGAATCATCGCAAACATGAATATTCCCCAAATAGCTCCTGCCAGCAATTCTTGGCGCTTGGGCAGGGATAAATGCAGCTTTTTGCGATCGACAAAAACAGACCACGCGATCGGAAAAACTAGCAACCAAACTTGACAAAAGACTGACAGTGTTTGTCCCCAGCTTCCAGGGGCAATATACAAGGCTGCTACTATACCAATACTAGCAGCAGGGACAAGCAGTGTTAGAGCCAATAGTGCTGTTTTGCGATCGCCCATATCCAGCATTTTGCACGCTTCCTTTAAAAATAGGATTGAGATCAAAGGAAAAAGCTTGGTGGCGGCGGACAAGTTATACCACTTTCAATAAACAATGCAACTGTATGCCCAAATTCCCAACCCTTATGCAGTCAGTCATTCTCAATTTTTTAATCTAAAATGTAAAATGGTATGAGTTTTGTACAGTTTACAAAAGTTGCGCTTATTTGTTGCCACAAAAATATGCAGTTGCACAAAATTGAAGACTCCGCCGCTAAAGCTGTTCCAGTTGTAACAAAATCTTTATTCAAGCACAATTTGAGAATCTATTTGCATTTGCCGCTCCAAATACCATATTATAATCTAATCCCTAGTAGCTGTGTATTTTGGCTGAATGACGATCGCAATTGACTTTGGAACTAGCAACACCGTCGTCGCTCGCTGGAATCAAGTCCTCCAGCAGCCCGAAACTTTAAAATTACCGGGATTGTCGGCAATCTCGGCTCAAAATCCGCCCCTAATTCCCAGTTTACTCTACGTTGAGGACGCTGCTCAAAGTAAAGTCATACTCGGTCAGCAAGTCCGCGACAAAGGCCGGGATTTGAGTGGAGATTCTCGGTTTTTTCGCAATTTTAAGCGGGGAATTGGCACTTCTGTTCAGGGTTTTGTGCCGGAACTTGACGGACAACTTATTACTTTTGAACAAGTAGGTGAGTGGTATTTGAGTCAAATTGTGAACTCAATTCGCGAACTGCCCTTGCCGATCGATTCTTTGATTTTTACTGTGCCGGTAGATAGTTTTGAAGCTTACCGCCATTGGTTGGGCAAAGTGTCACAATCTCTGCAAGTAGAACAGGTGCGGATGTTGGATGAACCTACGGCGGCTGCTTTGGGTTACGGTTTAGCCGATCGCGAAAATCTGTTAGTCATTGATTTCGGGGGTGGCACTCTAGACCTTTCTTTAGTGCGTTTGGACGCTTCCGCCGACAAAAAGCCCCTCGGTTTTATTCTTAAGTGGGGCGAAAAGTTATTAGCTGAATCTTCAGCGCAAAAAACAAAAGTTGCCCGCGTTTTGGCTAAAGCCGGACAAAATTTAGGCGGTTCTGATATTGATAATTGGCTTGTTGACTATTTTTTCAAAACAAAAGGGCTGGCAAAATCTCCGATTACAACGAGATTGGCAGAACGGTTAAAGATTCAGTTGTCTTTGGTGAATCAGGCAGTTGAGGTTTATTTTGATGACGAAAATTTTGAGAGTTACGAATTAGAATTAGACCGAACTCGTTTTGAATCTATCCTCGCGGAACATCAATTTTTTGACAAACTCGACGACTGCATGAATCAAGTATTGCAGCAAGCGCGGCGCCAAGGCTTAGAAATTGGCGATATCGATGCAGTTTTGCTAGTTGGCGGTACTGTGCAAATTCCCGCTGTCGGGCGTTGGGTGCAGCAATATTTCGAGCCGGCCAAAATTCGCTGCGACAAACCCTTTGAGGCGATCGCCCAAGGTGCTCTGCAACTGAGTCAAGGCATAGAAATCAAAGATTTTCTCTATCACAGTTACGGAATTCGCTACTGGAACCGCCGCGACAATTGCCACAGTTGGCACAGTTTAATCAAATCCGGCCAGTCCTATCCGATGAGCGAACCGGTAGAATTAGTCTTGGGGGCTTCTTTAGAAAATCAGCCAAGTATAGAATTAATTATCGGCGAATTGGGAGCGGAAACTGGTGGCACGGAGATATATTTTGACGGCGACAGGCTAATTACTCGCCAACTCGCGGGCCAAACATCGGTACAGCCTCTAAATGATAAAGAAGGAGCCCGCAGTATCGCTCAATTGACGCCGCCTGGGTATCCAGGGAGCGATCGCATAAAAGTTTTGTTCCGCGTTGACGAACAGCGCTTTTTACGCATTACGGTGGAAGATTTGCTGACAAATGAAACTTTGTTAGAGGATAAACCAGTGGTGCAGCTAAGTTAAGCATTCCTGAACGCATAGGAGCTCAGAAACCGGGTTTTTTAGGAAAATCATTCGTTGCAGCCCGCCGATTAAGTGAAAAACCCGGTTTCTTTGATGGAGTGTGTCCAAGACTAAAATTATTAAAAGCAGATGAACTACAAACTAGAATGTCCACTCTCTCCAGAACTAGAAAAGTATCGCGACAGAATCGAAGCTACCATTAAACCTTACATCGAAATTCAAACCCAGAATAATGATGACGTTAATTGGTGGCAGAGTAAATTTGGGGGATTGCCCTATTTACCTAAAGGCTTTGAATATCCCAAAACTTGTGACGGTAAATATTTATTTTTGCTAGCGCAACTCAACTTTGATGAAATACCGCCTTTAGATGGTTTTCCCGATCGGGGTATCTTACAGTTCTATATAGCTGACGATGACCTATATGGTTTAGATTTCGGCAATTACGCCAATGTAGATAATCCCGCAGTCGAGCAAAAAATCAAAATAATCTATTTTCCTCAGCCAGACTTCCAAGTTGAAAATATCATTACCAATTATGATTTTTTGCCAGAACCCGAATACTTTCCTGTTGATGGCTGTTGCAGCTTGCAGTTTACTAAAAAATATGCGCCGATTAGTACCAGTGACTACCAATTTACAGAAATTTTAGGCGCGGAAATTGAAGAGTTATTTATGAGCTCTGAAATAGAGGATGAGTACCTAGACATATGGCCTTCCTTTGGTCATAAAATAGGTGGTTATCCTGATTTTACACAAACCGACGTAAGAAAATATAGGAGTAACTCCACTCAAAAACAAAAGCCAGACATTCTTCTATTCCAAATGGATACCGATTGCAATGAGACAGTAGATATCATGTGGGGAGACGGTGGTATAGGTAATTTTTTTATTGATGAATCAGCACTCCGGGAATTAGAGTTTAGTAAGGTTTTCTACAATTGGGATTGTGGTTGAAGGCAGCAGTTAAGCAAGTACGCGTAAAAAACCAGTCCTAGACGCACTACGACCAAAGAAACCGGGTTTTTTACTCAATCTAAGGGCTGTACCAAAGTATTTCCCAAAAAAACCCGGTTTCTGACCATCGGTGCATAAGTTCTAATAATGTTCGACTATGCCCCATGCCCGATGCCCAATTCCCAATTCCCTAAACCTGAGATTTGTGCACAACCACAGGTGTTCCCACCGAGGCCCATTCAAATAGCCATTTAGCGTGATTGACAGCTACATTTGTGCAGCCGTGAGTAACGGGATTGCCAAACAAATTGTGCCAGTAAGCGCCGTGAATTGCCATGCCTCCGTCGTAATACATTGTATAGGGAACGTCGGGTACGTCGTAGTCCGGCCCAGTCATTCTAGTAACGCGGTGTTTGGTTTCAACGGCAAAGGTTCCCGTGCGGGTGGGAGTCGATGATTTGCCGCTGGAAATAATCACCGCGTAAACAGGTGTATTTCCTTCCCAAGCTATTAATCTTTGTCTTGACAAATCTATTTCAATCCAGCGTTCGCTGGATTGCTGCAACAGCATAATTTTATTGGCAATTATGTTGTGCTGTTCGCTGGCAAATGCGGTCATTGAACCGCCGCAGAATGTAGCAAAAGTGAGGGCGCAGCCGGCACAGAAAGTTCCAGCGCGACGGAAGTAAGTTGAGTTAATAATCCTGTTCATTTCTCACACCTCGTACTATTTTAGATTTTAGATTTTAGATTGGCTTGTCCTATTTTAGATTGTAGATTTGAAAAGTTGGATTGGGAAACAGGGCTTAACAAGTTCTTAAATTTTGGGCGAGAGTTTGGGCAATTTGGACGATCGCGCGCCAATCGCGATTTTCCACTAAGTGTTTAGGAAATAAGTCTCCGGCTAAACCAACGGCGATCGCCCCGGCGTCAATAAATACTTTCGCATTTTCCAGCGTCACCCCGCCAGTGGGAATTAAAGGAATGTGTCCCAGGGGGCCTTGCAGGCTTTTCAGGTAAGCCGCGCCTCCCAAAGCCGATATCGGAAATACTTTAACGCAGGTAGCGCCTGCTTGCCACGCGGTTACAATTTCCGTGGGAGAAAAAGCACCGGGGACGATCGGCACTCCGGCGTCAACTGCTGTTTTAATCATAGTTAAATCGGTGTGCGGTGTAAATAGAAATTGAGCGCCGCAGTCGATTGCTTGTTGCAACTCTTCTAAGTTTAATAAAGTGCCGGTGCCAATACTAAAAGTAGGGAATTTAGACCGGAGTTCGGCAATTAATTCAGCGGCTTTGTGGGTGTTCCAAGTAATTTCAATAAACTGGATTCCTCCGGCTGCTACCGATGATGCCATCTGCCAAGCAAGTTCCTTTTCTGAGGAACGGATGACTGCGATCGCCCGGTGTTTTTTTAGTTGTGTCAACCAAGATTGATGATTCATGCAATTTTAGATTTTAGATTTTAGATTTTAGATTTGGGAAGGCTCCCAAATTGTAAACTCATATCATTGTGAGTCGCCTATAATTTTAATACAGCTTACTAACTTCGATATATGGCAATTTACAATATGCACGGCGTTCAAATTTTAACTGACAAGTTAGGTAAAAAACTGCTGCAATTGTTGACCTCAAAGAACACAGAGATTTTTGGGCGGACGTGCTGGCTGAAGGTGGCGAACCGATCGACTTTCAGTTCTTAGTTGACTCTCAAGGCTAAAAAGTCGCGGTGCTGCTTGACTTCGAGTACCCAGGCGAACTTTGGGAGGATGTTTACGACTGTGTGATTATTGAATCTCGAAAAGATGAACCAAGAGTTCCCTGGGAAGAATTTAAGCGCTAGCTGCTGGAAAAAGGTATGCTGAATGTCTGATATCATGTCCGATCGATTGACCATAATATCCCGGCCGGGCGGGTTTTTGAGATTGTCAATTATTGGCCGATATTATTGGTGAACCCGCCCCTACCTGATTTCGGGCGAAGCGACCGGACATAATATCATTCTTTAGATTTAATCTAAAATCCAAAATTTAAAATCTAAAATCGATCGATCGCACTCATAAAAAAATCGGGGCGATTCCAGACAATCCCAGAATCACCCCAATTATTGATTTCAAACTTTAGATTTAATCTAAAATCCAAAATCCAAAATCCAAAATTGATTAGGCGATCGTCGCCATTTTCACATCGCTATTAGCTAACAAATTTTGCAATTCATCCGCATCCACAGTTTCCTTTTCAACTAGCATATCTGCCAAAGCATTAAGGACATGGCGGTTGCCAACGAGTACATCTTTAGCGCGACGGTAAGCTTGTTCTACCAACAAACGCACTTCATCGTCGATCGTCGCTGCGGTTTCTTCCGAGAAATCCCGTTCAGCCATGATATCGCGACCCATGAACATATTGCCTTGTTGGCGACCGAGAGCTACAGGGCCTAGCCGATCGCTCATTCCGAAGCGAGTCACCATTTGGCGCGCTACTCTTGCCACTTGCTGCAAGTCGTTCGACGCCCCAGTCGTTACTTCTTCTTCGCCGAAGACAATTTCTTCAGCAATGCGGCCGCCCAAAGCTACCGCCATTTGATTTTGCAAGTAAGACCGAGAATACAAGCCAGAATCCATCCGATCTTCGCTGGGTGTGAACCAAGTCAAACCGCCAGCGCGGCCGCGGGGGATAATGCTAATTTTCTGCACGGGGTCATAATCGGGCATCAGCGCGCCGACTAAAGCGTGACCGGCTTCGTGGTAAGCTACCAAAGTTTTGCGCTTTTCGCTCATCACGCGGTCTTTCTTTTCTGGGCCAGCGAGCACGCGGTCGATCGCGTCGTTGACTTCATCCATTGAGACTTCGGTCAAGTTGCGACGGGCGGCTAAAATTGCTGCTTCGTTGAGTAGGTTGGACAAATCCGCACCGGTGAAACCGGGTGTCCGGCGGGCGATTTTTTCCAAGTCCACGTCTTTTGACAAAGTTTTGCCGCGGGCGTGAACGTTGAGAATTTCTAGGCGGCCTCCGAAGTCGGGGCGATCCACTACAACTTGGCGATCGAAGCGACCCGGACGCAGCAGCGCCGCATCGAGTACATCGGGGCGGTTCGTGGCAGCAATCAGAATGATGCCAGTATTGCCCTCAAAGCCGTCCATTTCTGTCAGCAACTGGTTCAGGGTTTGTTCCCGTTCGTCGTTACCACCGCCCAAACCAGCGCCCCGCTGGCGACCTACGGCGTCAATTTCATCGATAAATACGATACAAGGAGCGTTCGATTTAGCTTGTTCAAACAAGTCGCGGACGCGGGAAGCACCGACACCCACAAACATTTCCACAAATTCTGAGCCGGAAATCGAGAAGAAGGGAACGCCTGCTTCTCCAGCAACTGCTTTTGCGAGCAGGGTTTTGCCAGTTCCGGGAGGGCCCACCAGCAGTACGCCTTTGGGGATTTTTGCTCCGACTGCGGTGAACCGGTCTGCATTTTTCAGGAAGTCCACGACTTCTGCGAGCTCTAGCTTGGCTTGTTCGATGCCGGCCACGTCGCCGAAAGTCACCTGAGTTTGTGGCTCCATTTGGACTCTAGCTTTGGATTTGCCGAAGTTCATGGCTTGGTTGCCGGGCCCGTTTTGCGCGCGCCGCACCAGGAAAAACAGTCCCACCAAGAGCAAGATCGGGAAGAACAGGCTGCTGAGGGCTTTTACCCAGAAGCCTTCGTCGCTTTGGGGCAGAACTGAAATATCTACGTTATTTTTGGTCAGGATGTTGATCAGTTCTGGGTCGTTTGGCAGGTTAACGAGTACCTTGTTGCCGTCCTGGGCTGTGACCAGGGCTTTGCTGCGATCGGAACTGATATTTATTTTGTCTACTCTCTTGCCTTCGACTTCCTGAATGAATTGACTGTACTTCCAAACTTCGCGGCTTGGGGGCTGTTTGTCAAAAAAAGCCGTTGCTAAGGCAATGACTACAATAGCCAGCAGTGCGTACAGGCCAGCGTTTCTCCACCGTTTATTCACCGAGGTCGATCCTCCTAATTTTTAGTCCCTGTGATTTGGGAATTTTTATTTATGTTCATCAATCTTAACGTAATTGTAACTTGTTTTTGTGTGGTGAGGAATCCCGGCCATGCTGCGGCGGTCTCAGGTGAGGTCGTGGAATTGACCTCGTGGGCTGTAACCAGTACACTCTAAAATGGAATTTGTCAATGTCTAGATGAGTAAGGGCGATCGGGTTAATCCCTTTTTCGGTTAAACTCATATCTTGCACCATTATCAAGAACAGGCCGGAGATCCCGTTCCACAAGAGATAAATTTTTTTGTGGAACAGGCCGGAGAGCCTGTTCATAAAAAGCTGATTGAGCATGATGCAACATCTCAGTTAAATAGTCCTGGACGCAGAAACCGATTTTTTTAACGGAAATACTGCATTTGAGTCTTTAGCAGTTGTAAACAATCCGATTTATTTGGTATTTATGCGTAAGTTATATTAGACTGTTAAAGTGAAGCTGGACTGACCTATCAACCAAGTTTATTTGCCAAAAAGAGTTATTTAATAATTTTAACAACAGAGGTATCTATGCCAAGTCTTTCAGTTTGTATGATTGTACAAAACGCCGAAAAAACTCTCGCGATCGCCTTGACATCCTTGGCAAATGCTTATGATGAACTCATTATCGTTGATGGTGGTAGTACGGATAAGACTTGTGAAATAGCCGCTCAATATGGAGCAAGAATTATTCACTCTCCGTGGCAAGGGAATCACTCTCAACAGCGAAATATTTACCTACAAGAAGTTAAAACAGACTGGGTATTTGTAATTGATTCCGATGAATTTATAGATCAAAAAACTTTAGACTTCCTACAGCAGTTAAAATTAAATGGGAGTACCGCAAAAACAGATAACTTTTGGATTACTCGTAAATGGATTAGCCCCTTTAGCAAAAATCATTATGTATCAAGCCCTCCCCATTATCCTGACTGGCAGCGCCGGATATTTAGATATAACCAGTCTCTAACTTATAGCGGTCAGATTCACGAAATCATTCACGGGCTCACGAAACCGGGCGAAACATTGTTAGACTTATGCGTGTATCATTTAGACTTATTAATTAAAAGTGAATCGCAGAGGCAAGAAAAGGTTCGCATCTATAGCTCAGTAAATGAGAAAGATGGAATGCCCCATTTTTATTTGCCAGATATTAGGCAGCTAACTATAGACCGATGGAATCATCAATCTCTCCTTTCTCAAGTTAAGAATTTACTATATCATATGCCCCTGAAATGCAAAGTTTGCGAAGCCGATTCCCATCATTTTGCCCAGGGTAAAGTTCTGGGAAAATATGATGTAGATTATTTTCAATGTTCAAACTGCGGATTTATTCAAACTGAGGAACCCTACTGGTTAGACGAAGCTTATTCTCAGCCAATAGCTAGCAGTGATGTAGGCTTAGCGTTCAGAAATTTGTCATTTTCACAAATAACCAAAAATTTATTATTTAACTTCTTTAATCATCAAGCAAGATTTCTCGACTACGGCGGTGGCTATGGTCTATTTGTCAGGCTGATGAGAGATGCGGGATTTGACTTTTACTGGCTAGACAAGTTTTGTCAAAATATATTTGCTCAAGGATTTGAGATTGATGCAGCCGCAAATAACCAATTTGAATTAGTCACGGCATTTGAAGTATTTGAGCATCTGGTTCACCCCATAGATGAGCTGGAAGAATTGTTAAAGATTTCCCGAAATATTTTACTGAGTACAGAATTGCTGCCACAAAGCAATCCTAAACCTAATGAATGGTGGTACTATGTGCTTCACGAAGGTCAGCACGTTTCTCTTTATACAGCTAAATCTCTTTCAATCCTTGCTGCCAAGTTTAATCTCAACTTCTACTCAAATGGTTCGTCTCTTCATTTACTAACAGAAAAACACTTGCCGGAAGATTTATTTGAGCAATTGGCAAAAGGAGAATTAGCGGCGGTTAATAAGGAGTCGTTTTTACCGAAAGACTTCTTAAAAGCTTCTAGAAAAATTACTAATATTCAACAAGAAGCAAAGATACCGCCTTCTGAAATAGAAGAGGATGGTGACTCGCGAAGCGGGTTAACAATACTGGTTGATGGTGTATTTTTTCAACATAATAATACAGGCATTGCTCGCGTTTGGAAATCCCTCTGGCAAGAATGGGCTAATACGAACTTTGCTCAAAATATTATCATTTTAGATCGAAACGGAACTGCCCCAAAATTTCCCGGTATCCGTTATCGAACTATTCCCCTTTACGATTATGGTAATACCGATCGCGATCGCGCTATGCTCCAACAAATCTGCGATGAAGAAAAAGCCGATTTATTTATTTCTACTTATTATACAACGCCTTTGTCAACGCGATCGGTATTCATGGCCTACGACATGATCCCAGAGTTGATGGGACAAAATATTGGTCATTCCGAGTGGAGAGAAAAGCATTGCGGTATCCGCCACGCCTCTGCTTACATCACCATTTCCGAAAATACAGCCCGCGATTTAATTAAGGTTTTTCCGCAGATTTCTTCAAATTCTATCGCTGTAGCGCACTGTGGCATTGATGCCAATTTTTCGCCAGCCGATAGAGAAGAAGTTTCAGGCTTTAAGTCAAAATACAGCATTACCAAGCCCTATTTTCTTTTGGTAGGCGAAAGAGTAGGCTGGCATGGTTACAAGAACGGAATATTATTCTTCAAAGCCTTTTCTCAACTTACCAACAAGTTTGACTTTGATATAGTCTGTGCAGGTGGCAAACCTATATTAGAACCAGAGTTGAAATTGTACTGTTCTGGGAATACTGTCCACACGCTGCAACTAAGCGACAGCGAACTGAGATCTGCTTATTCTGGTGCTTCAGTGTTAGTTTATCCGTCGAAATATGAAGGCTTTGGGTTGCCAGTCCTTGAGGCAATGGCTTGCGGTTGTCCAGTCATCACCTGTCCAAACGGTTCGATTCCTGAAGTAGCAGGACAAGCAGCGGTTTATGTAAACGGGGATGATGTTATTGGGCTTGTCAATGCTTTGCGGGAAATACAGCAGCCCGCTGTCCGCAACTCATTAATTGCGGCGGGTTTAGAGCAAGCTAAGAAGTTTTCTTGGTCGAAAATGGCTGCAATTGTTAGCTCAGCTTTGGTTCAAGTAGCTGAGCACGCACATTCGGAGAATGCTTCCGTTCAACAGCCAACTGATGCAGCCTTGCAGGGGGAATTAGGGAATGGTGAGAACTCGCAGCCTCTCCCCTCCGCTTTTAAAGTATCTGCGATCGTTTCTACTTACAATTCGGAAAATTTTATCCGCGGCTGCTTGCAAGACTTGGTAGAGCAAACTCTGTACAAACAAGGTCAACTCGAAATCATAGTGATTGACAGCGGTTCCCAAGAAAATGAACAGTCTGTTGTGCGGGAATTTCAAGCGAAATATCCGAATATTGTGTACGATCGCACTTCTGAGCGCGAAACACTATATGCAGCCTGGAATCGAGGCATTAAGATGTCGCGCGGAGCTTACATGACTAATGCTAATACCGATGACAGACACCGCCCCGATGCCCTAGAATTCATGGCGAAATACTTGGACGAAAAAGCCGAAGTAAGTCTGCTTTATGCTGACCAATTAATCACCAGCACAGCTAACGATACTTTTGCAAAAACCCAAGCAGAAAAGCGCTGGAAGTGGCCAGCATTTGACTACAGCGAACTCGAACGGCGCTGCATTATTGGCCCTCAGCCGATGTGGAGAAAATCGCTGCACGAAAAACACGGCTATTTCCGAAGCGAATTTACGGCGGCTGGCGATTACGAATTTTGGCTGCGGATTGGCAAAACCGAAAATATTGTGCACCTGCCAGAAATTCTCGGCTTGTACTACGAAAATCAACAAGGTTTGCAACATTCATCGCCAATATCGTACCAAGAAACTCGGCAAATATGGGATGAATATGGAATCACTCGCCGAGGTGTAAAACCAGCCACTACATTACCTGTTTCACTCTCTCCATCACAGCTAAATGCCATGCCCTACCGCACCTCCGCAGAAACACTCGTCAGCGTAATCATTCCCTGCTACAATCACGCAACTTTACTCAGAGAAGCTGTTGAAAGTGTTGTCAGTCAAACTTATCCAAACTGGGAGTGCATAATTGTCAATGATGGCAGCACTGATGATACCCGTAACTTCGCCAATTATTTAATTAAACTGTATCCTCAAAAATCGCTTCGCCTCATAGATAAACCCAACACGGGACCCGCTGATTCGAGAAATGTTGGCGTTCAGCACTCATCAGGAAAGTTTATTTTATTCCTAGATGCTGATGATAAACTTCATCCCAAATTTCTAGAGGAGTGCGTGGAAATTTTATTAGCCAAACCCAAGGTTGGTTTTGTCTATACAGATGTGCAGCACTTCGGAGTAAACTGCGATTTAGTTGTTCACGGTGACTTTGATGCCAATCGGTTTTTGAGAGACAATCAAGCCCCTGCTACTTCCCTATTTAGAAGGGAGATTTACGAGCAAGTAGGTGGCTTGAAAAAAGTGATGAAGCTGGGATGCGAAGATTGGGAATTTTGGGTGTCTGCCTATGAAAAAGGCTGGTTAGGCGATCGATTACCTAAGCCTTATCTCTATTACAGGCAGCACGGCGACGGCTCTAGCAGAACCCAAAAAATGGCTGGCGATCGCCCAAAATTAGAATTAATGAGAGCCACAATTATTCACCTCCACTCTCAACTTTACAAACCCGAAGAAGTGCGTTGGTCACAGCAGATTTTGCAGCAACACGGCAATTTAATTGCTAACGAATTAGTTGAATTAAACAAACCCGAACAATTTTTAACTTTGCTGTCCCAATATGTGGGAGAGTATCAAAAAGACCAAGCTAATGAAGTAAACCTCGCTAACCTCCGCCAATCCCGGCAGCAACTTGCCAATTATTGGCTGAATCTGCCTGCTGAACAACTGGCAAATGCCTATGGCGGTGATGCAGGTAAGGCGCAGCAGCTACTGCTCAACAGTAACATCAAAGATGAAGCGGTGACAGATGCCGAAAAGACTGTTATCGATCGACTAGCGGCACATCTCTCCCAGGGAGTTAAAAATCCCAAAGATATTAACTACCTACTAGCAGCCTCTCTCTATCGTCGTGCTGACCAGTTACTGCTGAACTATGAAAAGGCAGCTATACCTAATTGGTTTGTCAACGACTATCTCAAATTTATGTTTGCTGCGCCTACTCTCTTTCAAGAAATAGGAGAAGCTGACAATTATTGCCGGTATGTGCAGGGATGGGTCAGTTATTTGCATAGCAATATATTCAAGAACCCAAACTCAAAAGTCTGGCAGGACATCGCTTGGTTTTTTACCCAAAGTGCTAACTTTATTCCTCTGTACTTCAATAGTAAAAATCTCAAGGATATATACACAAAGCGGGCAGATATTATTGAATATGCCATGAAAAATCGTGGCGCTGCGATTGATTGCATTTTTCCGGCTAGACCTGCAAACAGGCAGAAAATTCGCCTCGGTGTCCTGACTAAACATTTTGGGGCGATGACGGAAACTTTCGCCACGTTACCCGCTTTTGAATATCTGAATAGAGAGCAATTTGAAATTTTTTTATACGCTCTCAATCTCGACGGGAATAAACTCGAACAGTATTGTCAGAGTCGCGCTGACAGACTTGTTAAACTGTCTAATGACTTGCCAAGTCAAGTTCAGACAATCCGCGCTGATGACTTAGATATTCTGCTGATTGCTACCAATATTACTGCGGTTACTCATCCGATTAGTTTACTAGCATTGCATCGATTGGCGCGGGTACAAACTACCTGTTTTAATTCTCCCATTACCACAGGAATGCGACACATTGACTATTACATTGCTGGTAAGTTGATGGAACCTGCAACTGAAGGACAAGAGCATTATCGCGAGGAATTAGCAACTATTGACGGGCCTGGGTGCTGTTTTAGCTATACCCTCGAACCTTACACTCCTAACGTTAATTTCACCCCAAATAGTATCGGCATTTCCGAGGAATCGGTTGTCTTTATTTCGAGTGCAAATTTGTATAAGCTAGTGCCGGAGTTAAGGGAAACATGGGCAAAAATTATGGCGGCTGTTCCTAATTCTGTGCTGTTTTTAATGCCCTTCGGCCCTAGCTGGACTAATCATTATCCTGGGGGGGCTTTTGTGAATAATATGAAAGCCGTTTTTGCTAAGTATGGCATTGAGAGTAATCGTTTGCGGGTGTTGAAGAGTTTTCCTAACCGTGCGGATGTTAAAGAAGTTTTGAAGTTGGGAGATGTTTATTTGGATTCCTATCCCTATGCGGGGACTACTTCGCTTGTAGATCCGTTAGAGGTGGGGATCCCAACTGTGGTTAGGGATGGTGATACTTTGCGATCGAGAATGGGGGCCGCTGTGTTACGATCGCTCTCTATGCCGGATTTAATTGCCAATAGCGAAGCATCTTACATTCAGCTAGCCGTTACCCTCGGCACTAACCCGCAATTGCGGCAGCAAAAACGGCAGGAAATTCAGCAAAAAATGCAAGCTAATCCGGCTTGTTTTGACAGTGTGGCATATTCTGGGGCGATCGGCAAATTATTCCAAGAACTCTTTGGCAACTGGCAAACCAGCCACCTGGAAGCATCGCGCAACTTACAGGATAGCATTCCCAAGCAGCCAGATTTTGACGAGATTCTCTCGAACAACGTCCAGCTTTACCAACGAAACTCCTCAAACATCTCAGCCATATCCGAACTGCGTCAAATCCGCAAACAAATCGCTGATTTTTGGCTGAACGTTCCCACCGAAAATCTCGAAACCGCCTACAGAAGTGCGCCCGGTAACAGCTATCAAATCCTGCTCAAGAGCGGCTTTCAACGTCAAGCGATGATAGAAAGCGAACAAATATTTTTGCAGCAATTAACCCAGATTAGCAAAGGATTAGTGCATCCCAAAGCTGTCAACGCCTTGCTCGCGGCGATGCTGTATTTCCCAGCGGAAACCATGCGAATTCCCGACGCTCGCAACCGTTTGCCGCACTGGTTAATTGGGGATTACGAACAAGTTTTTGAGACAGAATCTGCCGTCAATTCTGAGTCAACTTCTGACTTGCTAGCTAAATACATTCAATCGCCACAATTTGCGAATCAACTGTTAGGATGCGTCAATCTTTACCGCATCGATCCGTCAGACGAATCGGTTGTTTTGGAACTCCGCCAAATCCGAAAACAAATGGCTGATTTTTGGCTGAGTGTTCCTTCAGAAAAACTGGCAACTTTTTATCAAGGAGAGGTTCGCAAGGGATATCAAGCAATACTTAGCTGCGGCTTGCAAGCAGAATCCATGACTGAAGCCGAACAGCAGTTTTTGCAGAAATTGACCGACATTAGTAAAGGGTTGGTGCATCCTCAAGCTATCAATGCTCTGCTGGGTGCGATGCTGTATTTTGTGCCGGGAAAAATGCGGGTTCCCGATGCTCGCACCCGCTTGCCGCAGTGGTTGCTTGAAGATTACGAAAAGGTGTTTGAAAGCGCATTTGCGACAACAGAACCAACACTTGTCAAACAAGATTATCTGCCGCAGTTTCTCAATCAATTAACTGCTGCCGTCAATCTTTATGAAATCGACCCGACGGCTGAATTGGTAATAGCAGATTTGCGGCATATTCGCAAGCAAATTGCCGATTTGTGGCTGAGCGTTGCCGGCGAACAAGTAGAAGTTTTGTACCGGAGCGATTTTGGTAAGGGTTACAAAGCAATGCTGGGCAGCGGGTTTATTAACGAGCCGCTGCATGAGAGCGATCGCGAGTTTTTTAAATCGTTGGTTGTTGAGTTGAGTAAAGGGTTTGGAGCGCCTAAAGCTGTAAATAATTTGTTGGCGGCGATGCTGTATTGTCGCCCTGGACAGTTGCGGGTTCAGGATGCGAATACTTGTTTGCCTCCGTGGTTGTTGGAGGATTACGAGCAGTTGGTTGGGGGTGCGGTTAAGGTGGCTGTGAAGTAAACGAAGGTAATTTGTTATCGGCTCAATAATTCGGGGCGGACTACCCACTCAGGAGCGATTTTGCGTCATTTGATGTGCATCCTTGAGCGATTTACCCCGGATTATTGAGCGGATACTAACCAAAATTATGTCATTTTTAGAGTAGCTGGGCATAAACATCATCCTCAGTATTGTCCCAAACTGTATCTAGTGATGTTTGACTGGCTTGAAGCCAAAACTCAGCTTCTTCATCAGGTAAAACTGTTACTAATACTTTTGCCCCTTCGGGTAATTCGGATAACTCCAGCAGTTCTATTTTCCCTTGTCGAACAGTAGCCCAAAGTGTTTTTAGCATATCCACCTCCTAAACTGTGCTTTATGCAATTTGCAGATTTCTGGTACATTGTCGCACTGAGCGACTAATTACAACCTAACACAGATAGATCGAGGAAGTATTTAAGCCTGATTTAGGATTAATTCAATACGAGTTCTGGATGTTGCGGCTCAAATAAGGGGCGAGTTACCTGACGCACTAGCACTGTTTCTAAACTGCCTTCTACTA
Source organism: Microcoleus sp. B6-A1 (assembly GCF_036705085.1). Classification (NCBI taxonomy): domain Bacteria; kingdom Bacillati; phylum Cyanobacteriota; class Cyanophyceae; order Oscillatoriales; family Microcoleaceae; genus Microcoleus; species Microcoleus sp. B6-A1. Next base: position 20,495 of record NZ_JAUBTU010000011.1, on the reverse strand, counting down.
CATTTTCTGCTTCTATTTCCAACTCGCCCCACAATAGCCGATCGCCTGGAGTGGGCATTTTACCTAAATTGTGGATCACGAATCCGGCGATGGTTTGGTAAGCTTGGTTAGTTGGCAGGTTTAACCCGAGTTTTTCGTTAACTGCTGTCACTTCCCATAGACCAGAAATTAGTGCTGAATGAGCATCTTTTTGAACGAAAGTTGCCTGGGAAGGTGACATCAGCGGTTGAGACTCTTTACTGGTAATCCAACCGGTCAGCAGCCGCACGGTACCGTTGAGAATTGCTAGCAGCGGCCACAGTAATTTTGAGCAAAGTTCGAGGGCTGGCATCAGCAGCAAAGCGGTGCGTTCTGGGGCGTGGGTTGCTAATACTTTGGGGATTAGTTCTCCTAAGACTATTTCTACGTAAGTTACTAAGATAAAAGCTGCGGGAACTGCGATCGAATGAGCAGTCAGCACGGCCGACAAATGACCGATCGGCAATTTGTCGATCCACGGTTCGATCCAGTGTACAGTCGCTCCCTCACCCAACCAACCCAACAGCAAACTCCCTGCTGTTGTGCCAGTTTGAGTCACAGACAGGTAATGCGGTATGTTGTTTTGAGCTTGGTGGACGAGTTGGGCGGTTTTGGCGGTTGGGCGATCGTCCAAGTGGGCAAGTTGGCGGATTTGATGGCGATCGGCTGATACTAATGCTAGTTCTGACGCCACAAAAAAGGCTATTAAAAGTGTTAAGCCCACCAACATTGCTAATCTCAGCGTTGTTTGAGCGACTTCTATTTCCAGGCAAGTAAGGTTGTTCAAGATAGATATCTAATATGATAGATGTTTTAAGTTAATTATTTTATTTTAGCTGGGGATTGAGATAGATCGATCGCCAGACATTGTGGATCTCCGCACTACCCGTATTCGTAGGTGCGGCTGCACCTTACCCGTAGAACTTGTAAACTCTTTCTCTTCTCTTCCTTCGCGCCCTAGCGCTTACGCGCCGCTTCGCTAACGCACCTCGAAGCGGTTCGTTTTAACTGAGATATTGCACCATTCTCAATTACTTTTTTAGGAACAGGCCGAAAAGCCTGTTCCACAAGAAGACTCATTCTTTGTGGAACGGGCCGGAGAGCCCGTTCTTGACAATGGTGCAAGATATCAGTTTTAACTGAGATATTGCACCATTCTCAATTATTTGTTTAGGAACAGGCTTTTCGGCCTGTTCCACAAGAAAATTCATCTCTTGTGGAACAGGCCGAAAAGCCTGTTCTTGACAAGGGTGCAAGATGTGAGTTAAAAGAAAGAATCTAATTCACCAAACCGGAACTCATTGCTGTATCAACTCTCCCTTACTCCCCGGAGCGAGTTAATTTCCGTAAAAGTCTGCACCGGATCGGACTTCAACCCGCCTTGAATGTAATTCAACTTCACTTCTTCTAACAAATCCGACAGCAGCGACTGCAATTCCCCGATAGTTTTCTCATCTTGCAATTCCCGCCGCAAACTTTGATTAAATTCTTGGCTGAAATTATCGAGAATTTTTCTACCTTTATCGTCTTCATAAGTAGTAGATACCACATCAACAGCAGTTTGAGCCAAATAATTCGCTACCTGTTCCGTCATCTCAGTAGGCAAAATGTTAATCGGAGAGAAATTTTGCAGCATTTGATAAAAATCCGACTGTTTGATTGTTGTTTCCAAATTGTGGTGCAGCAATTCTTCCAAATCCGGTTGCACCTGCGGCAAAACTTTGTAAATTGTCAGATCCAAAATCCGCTTGGTAATTTGTTCGATCGTATTTTCCTGATTGACGTGAAGGTACGGCTGCTGCGCCAGCAACATCTGCGCGGCGTCGCCCTGTTTGATCGAACTTTTAGCTTGATTGATAAACCGCACCATCATGTATTCCGACATGGTATGGGCTAAATAAGCCACCGGTTCATAGGTAACTTGAGCAACTACGCGATCGAGATTCACCAAACCCGACTTGTGCAGCCGCACCAATACCGGCAGAATGCGGCACTCCTGCCAAATCGGGATCACCAGAAACACCTCGTACCAGCGCCTCAGCAGAAAATCAAACCAAGTTACCCCCGGTTTACGGCGGGTGTGGAACAGACTTTTAATCAAAAATTCCGCCCCAAAAAAACCGATAAAAAACGTATCAATTCGCCAAAACTGGTCAGCGCTTTTCAAATATTCGGGATTTGCTAAACTCGAATCAATGCCTTTAATCGGGTCATAAATTTTAACTAAACCCGGAAAAAAGCTCTGATAAACAGGGCGCAACTGAAGGTAACTGAAATGGAAAAGCACCAGCAAGAAATTGACCACCGCTACTAAGGCGCTCAATTTAGCCCAAGAAATTGCTTTTTTGGACTGTTTTACATCGGTGTTGTTAACAGTTGTGTGGGAATCTGACATAAAAGTAATTTTCCGAATTTGCTAATCGATAAATCTATCTTGTGGCCGACGCTAAAAAACTCCTAATCTATTAAAATCCCTTGGTGAACGCTAAGTATAAGGAAAGCAAAGACCGTGAAATTAAAAACAGTCATATCGCTGCTCAAACAAACTTTTACTGAATGGCAAGAAGATAAAGCGCCAACCCTAGCCGCCGCCCTAGCCTATTACACAGTCTTCTCTCTCGCCCCGCTGCTAATTATCGTGATTGCGATCGTCGGTTTAGTCTTTGGTGCAGACGCAGCCCAAGGTCAAATCGTCGCCCAACTCCAAAGTTTAATCGGCAAAGATGGCGCCCAAACCGTCCAAGAACTCATCCTCAAAGCCTCCGAACCCAAGTCGGGAATGATTGCTACTTTAGTCGGCATCGCTACACTTTTGTGGGGCGCTTCCAACGTGTTTACTAATCTCAAAGAAGCCCTCAATACTATTTGGAATGTTTCACCGCCCCCCGGACGCGGGATATGGGGATTTCTGCAAGACCGCGTATTGTCTTTTGCCATGATTTTAGGCATAGGCTTTCTACTGCTAGTATCTTTAGTAATTAGCGCCATTTTAGCCGCCGTTAGCTATTGGTTGAACGGCTTGCTGCACTTACCAGTCGGCATTTGGCAGATTGTGGACTTTGCTCTCTCCTTTGGCGTAGTTACGCTGCTTTTTGCCTTAATTTACAAACTTTTGCCTGATGTCCATCTTGCCTGGAATGATGTTTGGATCGGCGCCGCCATCACCTCAGTGCTGTTTACGATCGGCAAATCCATAATTGGAGTTTACCTCGGAGGTAGCGGTATCGCCTCTACCTACGGTGCTGCGGGATCGTTCGTCATTATCCTGCTGTGGATTAATTATTCCGCTCAAATTCTCTTCTTAGGTGCCGAGTTTACCCAAGTTTGGACTAACCGATACGGTTCCAGAATGCCTGGTTCGCGAAACAATATACTCAACAGCGAAAACGGGGAATCCTCCGCACGCAAACAGCGGAAGAAGTCTTAACATTAGACAAACGGGAAATTTGAGGTTAAACTCGCACTTCTGGTTTGACAGAAGAAGCAAGAAGGAAGAGGGAAAAAGGCAGAAGGTGCAAGGCGGAACGAAAGAAAAATTTTGAATGCAATAACTTTGCTTTTTTTTTCGCTTCCCCTGTAACATTCGGTCTTAGGGACGACCGACTTCTGCTTTCTAGAAAGCCCTACTTATTTATTCAGAGGGGTAAAATTCTACCTTCGGCTGACCTCGCATCTCTAGCAGCAAGCTGAAAGCAGGCTCTAGTTAGATATGGCTGAATCTGCGAGTTTGACAAAGGCAAGAATACGGAAAATTCCCTTCACCCTCGTTCATTTCTATTTAAATTATCTATAGTTTTATCTGCTGCACGTCTCTGTCAGCAGAAGGAAGTCGTCTGTCAATTTTTCCCTGTAACTTATCCCTGAAGGATGATTACTCGATCCCGCATTTTCACTTTAATACAAATTAGCTAGAAGATGACAGTCCCGGCGCAGCAGCCAAAATTGCACTTTCAATCTTCTCCTGAAATATTTTTAATATTTGGTAAACAATCATGATTTCATTAACTAAAAAACGCATCGCTCTCATATCCGTACACGGTGATCCCGCTGTGGAAATTGGCAAAGAAGAAGCGGGCGGACAAAATGTTTACGTGCGTCAAGTAGGAGAAGCTCTGGCTAAACAGGGCTGGCAAGTTGATATGTTCACCCGCTCATCCGATCGCCAACAAGCAAGAATTGTACAGCACAGTCCGAATTGCCGGACAATTCGGCTAGTAGCAGGGCCGCAAGAATTTATTCCCCGCGACGAAATTTACGGATATTTGCCAATCTTTGTTCAAGAATTTCAGAAGTTTCAGTTAGAGTCAGGCTTTCAATATCCCTTACTTCACACAAATTACTGGCTGTCTTCTTGGGTGGGAATGGAGTTGAAAAAATCGCAACCTCTGCAGCAAGTTCACACTTACCATTCTTTGGCTGCTGTTAAATACAAGTCGGTTTCGACAATTCCGATGATTGCCAAAACCAGGCTGCAAGTCGAAAAAACAGTTTTGGAAACAGCCGATCGCGTGGTGGCTACCAGCCCTCAAGAAAAAGAACACATGAGGTCTCTGGTTTCCTCAAAAGGCAATATTGACATCATTCCCTGCGGTACCGACCTTGAAAGGTTCGGCTCGATCGCCCGATCGACCGCCCGTCGCTACTTGGGAATAGCCCCCGAAACCAAAGTCGTGTTGTACGTCGGCCGTTTCGACCCCCGCAAGGGCATCGAAACCTTAGTCCGCGCAGTCAGTCTGTCGGCGGTGCCCAAAGCCGATTTAAAACTCATAATTGGCGGCGGATGGCGTGCGGGGGAAAGCGACGGCAAAGAGCGCGATCGTATCGGCAGCATCGTTGAAGAACTCGGGCTGAGCGAGATTACCAGTTTTCCTGGCGCCTTGAGCAGCGACATTCTCCCCGCTTACTACGCCGCCGCCGATGTCTGCGTCGTTCCCAGCCACTACGAACCCTTCGGTTTAGTCGCCATTGAAGCGATGGCCAGTGGCACACCCGTAGTTGCCTCCGACGTGGGAGGGCTCAAATATACTGTATTGCCCCAAGAAACAGGTTTGCTCGCGTCGCCCAAAAATGAAGCAGTCTTTGCCGATGCGATCGATCGCTTGTTAGCTGACTCAGTATGGCGCCAGCAACTCGGACACACAGCCCGCAAGCGCGTCGAAACCTATTTCAGTTGGGACGGTATCGCCTCCCAACTCAGTCAACTTTACACTCAACTGCTCGAACAATCGGCCCTTGAGCTTGACCCCGTGAGCGCTTAGTAGTATCACTTAGTATGGTTGAAGCCAGTTTCCCTTGATCCCTGTTTCACTCATCCGTTCTAACTGGGAACCTTCAACTATAAGTGATATCAGGAGGTACTCTTGTACGCGCCAGAACATCTGGGAAGCCATCTGCAACCCATTTCAGACATCGAGCTAATTCGCCTCTGGGTGGAGCGCAAATCCCCCCGCAGCAAGCGCTTTAGCTGGCAGGCGGCCAACCATTTTCGGCTGTTTGTAGAAAAACCGCTGGCAGAAGTGACTCTGACTGATGTCGAGACTTTCGCAGCAGCAATGAGATCTCGGAAACTTGCACCCGGTTTCTACAAGCAAACCTTGCTAGCGCTGAAATCGCTGTTCGCCTTCGGCCAGCAAACGGGAATCTTGCCCGCAGCCCTCCCTCTGCACGGGTGGCCGGTGCGGCAGCGCAGGCAACTGTCAAAACGCCTCCGTTTTAGAATCTCTTGGACTTTATTAATCTGTTTGTGCTTTTTCTTAGGTCGAATGACGCCGAGACTGTGGGGGCAATCGGTCTCGGCAGAAAGCTCGCCCGCCCCGAAACGCCTGCAGGAAGTTGCGGCCCTCGACTCACCAGACAAAGGAGAGGATAACATCGATCGCGATCGATCGCCCGAAACTCCAACCCTGAATTCACCAGAGCCCATACAGGATAGCAGACTCGATAGCATCGCGCCCGAACTTCGAGTCAAAGCCTTTCTCGACACCATAGCCGCCGCCGAAGGAACCGCTAGCCCCGACGGCTACCGCATCCAGTACACCGGCACGAAATTTGTCAGCTTTCAAGATCATCCCAGGGAAATGAAATGCGGCCGTCGCTACGGCAAAAAACTCTGTTCCGACGCAGCGGGGCGATATCAGTTTCTCAGCACCACTTGGGACAGATTTGCCAAAAAATTTGGCGTCCGCGATTTCAGCCCAGGAAATCAAGATTTGATGGCTATAGAGTTAATCCGAGAAAAAGGTGCATTAGAAGATATAGAAGCGGGGAGATTGGAGTCAGCAGTCAGAAAACTCGCTTACATCTGGCCTTCTTTTCGCCGTTATGGCGGTTCTGTAGAATCGTCGATGCCCAAACTCGAAGCAATGTACCTGCAAAATTTGGGGATTTACCGGCAAGGATTGGTGGTTAGCAATTAGTCAAAAGTTCAACGACGAGTTTAGATTCGAGTTTGGCAATTTTGGATTAAATTTTGACATCCAAAATTGAAAATGGGGGGGGTTATGGGTGATGTCTATTCTGGTTGTATCGGAATGATTAAACCACAGAGGGCACAGAGGACACAGAGAAAGAGAATAGAGAGATAATAATTCCGATGTCAACGGATTAGATATGATGTCTATTCTTCGGAAATTTTAAAATCATGCTAATTTTCCATCTTCCATGTGAACGATGCGATCGGCAATATCCAAAATTCGGTTATCGTGGGTTACTAACAAAATAGTACAACCCTGTTCTTTGGCTAGTTGCTGCATCAAATTCACCACTTCGCGACCGGATTTGCTGTCCAGGGCGGCTGTTGGTTCGTCAGCTAAAACAATTTGCGGTTGACTGACCAAAGCGCGGGCGATCGCAACTCTTTGTTTCTGTCCTCCCGACAAGTCATCGGGATAATAGTTAAGCCGCTGTTCCAGTCCTACTAACTCTAGCATTTTTGCAGAGCGATCGCGCATTTGGGAACGCGACAAATTCCCGTGAACTTCCAAACCCATCTGCACGTTTTGCAGCGCCGTCAAACTGCGGTGCAAGTTGTGCGCCTGAAAAATATAGCCAATTTTCCGCCGCGCCTTTACCAATTGGTCTGCACTCGCTTTGCACATTTCTTGACCGAGAATTTTGAGACTTCCCGATTGACCGGATCTCAATCCGCCAATCAAAGTTAAAAGCGTAGTTTTTCCCGAACCAGAAGGCCCCGTCATCAGCACGATTTCACCTGCTTTAATTTCGAGATTAATGTCAAAAAGTACCTGTTTTCGCAGTTGACCTTGACCGAAGTAGTGGTCGAGTTGGTGCGCGAAAATTATAGGCTCAGGAATCTGTAAGGCGTTGGTTGTCGGGTAGAGAGTAGTAGAATTCATAAGTTCTTGGTTTGAGGTTTGAGATTTAAGAATAAACCGCTTTCTTCGCCGAAAATGCAGAGGAAACACAACAGAATGATTACAAAAAATATGTGTGTACTCAGGACTTTATACAAAATCTGGCTTTAATACCCCCTTTATTCTTTAGTCCGCGCAGGCGGACTTCGTTTGTGTAGTAGCGGTTTCAACCGCCGAATCTTATAAACTGATTCATTTTCCCTTAAAACATATCTGCCGGATCGGCTGCTTGCAGCTTGCGAGTGGCAATTGCTCCAGAAATAGTGCACATAATCACGTTCAAAAGTAATACTATAAATGCTCTAAGCAGCGTCATATAAAGGGGTAAATTTGTAGCTTGGCGAGTTAAAGAGTAGAGTCCGAAAGAAACTCCTACTCCCGGCAAAAAACCGAGGACGGAAAGAATTAGAGCTTCTTCAAAAACGATGCCGAGTAAATAAACATTGCGGTAGCCCATCGCTTTGAAAGTAGCGTATTCTCCCATGTGGTCGCTGACATCGGTTGAGAGAACTTGATAAACAATAATCACACCCACTACAAAACCCATCGCCACGCCTAAATTAAACACAAAGCCGATCGCAGTATTCTTAGCCCAATAGTTTTTCTCAAAATCGATAAATTCTTGTTTGGTTAATACCTTGACATCCGGCGGTAAATATGCTTTCAAAACTTGTTGAACTTCCACGGGGTCAGCACCCGGTTGCAGTTGAATTAATCCGGCATTAACACTCGCGGCGTTTTGTCTCGCAAACAGGCGCAGGTAATTTTGATCGCTAGTCATCAAAATACCGTCGGCGGCAAAAGATGCTCCAACTGTGAATAAACCGCTGACGGTAATCGTGCGTCGCTCTACCTCAGCTTTAACAGACTTTCCTTGATTAATTTGTGCGATCGTCCCTTGGTAATCTCCCCTAGAAGCTCGATCGAACAACACAGTATCCGGCAATTTAATCGCGCTCAAATTTTGGTTAACTTCTGGAAGCGCAAACGCAGGGCGATTCGGATTGAAACCCACCACCATCAGCGACGTTTCGCGCCGAGTTTCGGGATTTTTCCAGTTAGCAATTTTCACGTAAAGCGGCTCGGCTGATTTCACGCCCGGTACGTTCATTGCTTGATACAATCTGCGCCGGGGGAAGGAAGACAAATTAATCAGATTTCGCGCTTGGGGGTGAATCAAAACTAAGTCTGTTTCCAAGCTTTGATGCAGCCGGGTATTGCTGGTGTAAAGCGCATTTTGAAAGCCTAACTGCATGAACATCAAAACGTCAGCAAAGGCAATTCCGGCTACTGCAACCAGCATTCGCCCTTTGTCGTGACTCAGTTGCAGCCATCCGAGGGAAGTTCTGCGTCTTAATTGTTGTAAGGGTTGGATGAGTCCAAGCATATGATTTTAGATTTTAGATTTCGGATTTTGGATTAAAGACAGCAACCTGATGTTGGAACAATTCTTAATCTTTAATAATTAAGTCAGAATGATTCATCTCTCTATTCTCTTCCTCTGTGTCCTCAGCGCTCTCTGTGGTTAAAAAATTCTTAATCCTTAATTTCCCCGATCGCCACTTTGACTTGCAAATTGGTGAATCCCGCTACTTTCTGGCTGGAAGCTTCATCTAAGCGCACTTTTACTTCCACAATTCGACCATCAATATTCGCCGAAGGATCGGTGTTAACAATGTTTTGCCGCTGCACTTGCAAACCAATATGTTCGACAGTTCCCCGCAATTCGCCTGTCAAAGCATCGCTAGTAATTTTGGCGGTTTGTCCGAGGCGTACTTTGTCCACATCGCTTTCGTAGATTTCCGCAACAGCCAGCATCTCGCGAGTTTGTCCGAGTTCGACAATGCCGTCGTTTCCCACTTTTTCCCCCGGATGCGTATGAATTTTCAGGACTTGGGCGTCTCTGGGAGCACGGATGTAAGCTAGATCCAGATTGGCTTTGGCTTGTTTGGCGGCTGAAGCGGCGGAACTGACTTCGGCGGCGGCTGCTGCTATGTCAACGGGACGCACTTCGGCGATGCGATCGAGATTTGCTTTGGCTTCGTCGATTTGCTGTTGTCGAGATTGCTCAACTTGGCTGAGTTTGGCTTGGGCTTCGTTAATTTGTTGTTGGCGAGATTGTTGAATTTGATTTAGTTTGGCTTGGGCTTCGTTAATTTGTTGTTGGCGGGATTGGCGAATTTGATTCAGTTTTGCCTTTCCTTCGTTGATTTGCTGTTGGGCTGTTTCGGCGGCGAGGCTTTTGCTGTCGCTAGTTGAGGCGGAAATTGCTCCCTGTTCATACAGTTGGGAGTAGCGCTGATCCTCGCTTCTGGCGTTGCGGAGTTCGGCTTGTAGACGGGCAATTGTGGCTTGTTGGGTTTGAATTTCTCCTTGTTGTTCGGCCCTCAACCGCGCAATTGTGGCTTGTTGCGCTGCTATTTCGGTGCTGCGATCGATTTCTAGACGCGCCACGATCGCCTGTTGCGCTGTGATTTCGTTGCTGCGATCGGCTCTTATGCGGGCAATGGTTGCTTTCTGGGCTTGAATTTCGCCGTTTTTGGCTCCAGCTTTCACTTTTGCTAGGTTTGCCTCGGCGACGCGCACTTGTTCTTGAGCTTGGTCGAGGGCAGCTTGCTGGCGATCGCGGCTGTCCAAAATTGCGATCACCTGACCTGTTTTCACCCTGTCTCCTTCTTTGACTAAGAGTCGATCGATCCGGTTTCCTTCGGCTGCACCGGAGGCGGAGACTTTAATTACTTCTCCTCTGGGTTCGAGTCGCCCCAAGGCTGTAACTGTTTTTAATTGGGATGCTGTGACGGCTGCTGCTGCGGCTACGGCGTTGGGATCGGGTATGCGCGATCGCCAAATCGTGTAGCCTGTTGTTCCCGCTGCCCCCAGGGTTGCTACTGCTGCCACAACTAGGAGTTTTTTAACTAGGGATGGATTTGAGGATAAGCCGTCTGCTGTTGGTTGGTGTACCATGACATACCTCTTTGTGAGAAAATAAAACTAAACGGTTTAGTTACGATATGTTTTAATACTAAACCGTTCAGTATAATAATGTCAAGCTCCCAAATAAAAATTACAGAAGCAAGGTATGGCAAGGACAAAACCGATCGAAGCAGACGCAGCAGGAGGTGACAAGAGCGAGCAAATCCTGCAAGGTGCGATGCAAGAATTTTTAGCCCACGGCTACGCGGGCACGAGTATGGACAAGGTAGCGAAGACGGGGGGAGTTTCCAAAGCCACGGTTTACAGCTATTTTGCAGATAAAGAAGGATTATTCGCGGCTTTGGTACAGCGGCTGGCGCGAGAAAAAGTCCATTTTACAGTTCTGGATGAAGAACCGGCCGTAGCGCTGCGATTCGCAGCCACAACTATATTGGATCAGGCGACCCATGAACCAGAATATCTCAATTTTGTGAGGTTAGTGATTGCGGAATCAGGGCGTTTTCCCCAGCTAGCGCAGACTTTTGTGAAAAACTTAGCTAAACCGGGTATCGAGCGGCTAGCGGATTATTTGGCATCGCATTCAGAGTTACAATTGCCCGATCCCGAGGCAACTGCGCGGATTTTTATCGGAGCTTTGGTATATTTTCAGTTAATGCAGCATATGATGCACGGTAAAGAGATTATCCCAATGGAGCGCGATCGACTGATCGATGGTCTGCTGCATTTGATTTTAGGCCCGCAGTCCAATTCCTAAAGTGCGATCGACAAAATCTAGGAATTTTATTGGATAATTATTTAAATGCCATAAAGAGCGAGCTCCCTTTATGGCTGCGATCGCAGGTTTTAGTCAGGTGTTTTTCCTAACCTGTCCCTCAATTCATCCGCCGATAACTGTGGCAGTTGTTCTACAAACAATGTCAATTCTGCCACAGGCAAGGCCAATAAATTAGTAACGGCTGTAGGCAGAATAGCGCCCAATTCAGGCGATCGTATTTGCAAGACGCTTTCAGCCAGCAATTTTACTGCTAATTCCCGTCCAGATTCATCGACTGTCAGCATGGATATTGCCAGCAACAGCACTGTAAATTCCGCCGCAGCCAACTTTGATATTGGAGATAGAAAAGCAGTCATTTTCGGGCTTAATTCTCCAAATCTGACTTGCAGAAAGTTTTCTAAGATTAAGCGCTGTTGTTCTTGTCTGCCTCGTTCTAGTCCTCGTTCTAGTCCTCGTTCTAGTCCTTCTTCTAGTCCCTGTTCTAGTCCTTCTTCTCTAGCTTGTTGCTGTGCTGCTTGTATTTGTTGTTGAAAAAGTGGTGCAATGGCCATAATTAACTCCCGCTCTTCTGGCTCTAATTCTTGTGGCACATCGGTTACTAAATTTGACTGTAACCGATACAGCAATTCTAGCGCGATAATCCGCAACGGATCGTCTGTTGCTAAAGCGCTTAATTGGGAAATAGCCCTTTGCTGCACTCCCCCTTTGCCCAAAATCCTCAACCACAGCGTGTCTGGAGTTTCTGGCAACTGGTGAATCGCCACAATTGCAGTCCGCAAAGATTCCCCCAAAAAATAGATTCCCTGTATCCAATTCTCTGTGTCTGGTATCGCATTAAAGCTATCTACCAATGCTTTCGATGCTGTGGGCATCAAAATCCAGAGTTTGGGTAACTGAGCGTCATCATAGCGAGTATTTTCTCTCCTAAATTTTCGCTCCAATTCACCTCGCACGTCCAATAACTTGCCCAGACAGCTACAAATTTCGCTGACGTTTGCCGGATTGCGAAACGGTTCAAAAATTGCCGTTGTGTTTGCCATTTTTCCCAACAATCCCAGGGTTTCTGAGTATTCGGGAATTGCGGTGCTGGGAGTGAAGTAAACATCTATTTCTCGAACTTCGGAAGCCACATCGCGACCGATATTAACCGTTCCGAGCGGTGACAGCAATTCCTCCAGGTATTCTTTGGCAAAGAGATCGTGAATAAATCGCGTCATAGAAATTATTTCAAACACTAAATAGATTTTTTACCCGTTTTCTCACCCATTCTACAGGATTTTCATCCTCTTCTGCTGCATCTACAAATTCCATTTCTCGCAATAATTGCTGTCTCTCGCTGAGTTCTTCTTTGTGTTTGACTATTTCTTGAATAATCTGTTCAGATAAATCCGGTCGTTCAGTTAAAACTTTCTGGAAACCTTCTTTATTGATCGCAAATAAAATTGTTTCTTCCAAAGCTCTTACCGAAGCAGTTCTGGGAATTCCCAACATCAAAGAAAGTTCACCGAGAAACTGACCAGTGCCGAGGTTATTCAGGTGTTTGTCAATAGCTTCTACAAAAACTTCGACTGAACCTGAAAGAATCATGTAAAAAGCATCTCCGGGGTCGTTTTCGTGAAACAAATATTCTTGCGATCGCAGCCGTTTGCGGTATCCAACTTCAATCAATTGCCGCAATTCAAGATCAGTCAGATTTTCAAAGTATTCCACCTCTCGCAGCAAACAGCTAAGGGACGATGGCTTTTTCAATTTATCTGCAAAAATTGGCGGTTTTTGCTCATTTTCTGAGTAACTGTTCGGGAGGTCTATTGCAGTTTCTTTTTTGTTGAACATTGACAACAGAACTTCGGGATTTTGCAAATAAATTTCTCTGTCATTGAACGGAAATTCGATTTTATGCTGGCGGAAATTGTATTCAATTGCAAAATTCAAAGAACTTTTAATTACTTCTCTTTCAGTCGGCTTGTCCGTCCCAACTAAAAGTTCAAATTTAAAACTATCATCACCAAACTCGACAAACAATACTTTCGGATTCGGTTCGTATAAAACTCCCGCTTCCGCGTAAGCAATATTTAATAGAGTTTCTGTCACTAACAGCGGGTTACTATTCTCCGCTACTTCTACGGGAACTCGCAGACAGAGTAGCGAGTTTTCGTAACTCCAGTTAACAATTTTGTTGCTAATCATTTTGCTGTTGGGAACTATGACGCTAGAGTCCTCAGTAGTTTGGATGATGGTCGATCGAATCGAGATTTTTTTGACGATTCCCATTAATCCTTCTAATTCCACAAAGTCTCCGACTTTCACAGGTCTGTCTAAAAGCAGCGTTAAGCCACTGACAAAATTAGTTGTTAAATCCTGGATCCCGAAGCCAATTCCGACTCCCAATCCCCCCGCAACTACTGCAAAAGAAGCGAGGTTAAAGCCGATGCTTTGGATGGCGACTATTACCCCCAAGGCTACTATTAAATACCCAATAATTACTGCGATGGCTTCCCGGTTTCCCTCGTCAATTCCCAGTCTGACTAGCAAGCGTTCCTTCAGGAAGTTTGTAAAAGAGCGTGCTATGACAAGGATAGCCATAAACAAGACTATTAGTTCTACCAGTGACTGCAAGGATACTGGATTGTCACCTATTTTAAATAGGGTAGCTGTAAATATTTGGGATATCTGTGTCAATACTTCTTCTGGTATTGTAGTTAATTTAAATTCCGGGAATAAGGTTTTTTGTGTAGTCATTTTTTAAGGAAAGTAGTAAAAAAGAAAGTCCTCAGTACCAAATCTAAAAATCAAATACTGAACTCGTTATCATAAATTTTAACCTGTTTTTAGTGTAAAAAAATTGAATTTTTTACATAGATATGGGGTTTCTCATAATACGCAGTTATCCCTCTGGCTAATTTTTAGGATACCTTGTCTTCGCAGACCTGCGGTTAGTGTGCCATTTTTTCGCGATCCGAGAGCCGACTCATCTATTATTAAAGCGATCGCTCTAGTAACTTTAGTCAACATTAACTCGATTCGAGTTTATCATACTCTCCACTAATTTTTTTTTGAAGTCCCGTTATCAACTTAAGCGGGGATTATGCAATGACTATTTAAGTGGACAAGTCAAATATCCAAGTATTACAATGACTTTAACTGCTAGGAGAGATATTGCTATTACTCTGCCAGTTGCGTCCGTATTGTGTATATCTAATTGAAAATTTAACGGATCTAGCTAAAATTGATAACGTTCCAAGAATACTTGGCATTCTACCGACATGGGGGACAAACTATAACTTAAGTGCATTTGTCAATCCGTAATTTTACTTAAAATACTGCTTGTTTAGGAGTAGAAAATTGGCGATTAGGGGGTGGGTGGGGATAGAGAGCATCTCACTTTTGCCGCCAAGCTAGAAATTCGAGCTAGGAGTCAGGAGTCAGGAGCCAGGAGAAAAGAGGAAGAAGGAAGAAGGAAGAAGGAAGGAGCCAGAAGAAGTGTTTTTACAAATATGAGATGCTCCCGTGGGGATAAATATGCCGATCGCCATTATTCCTCGATCGCCCACATCTAAGTTTGCCACGCAAAATCTAAGTAAATGCTGAGCATAATTGCTGATAGACAAATGCTTCCCTAGGTTAAGTTGTCAGCAATGTTCTACCAATAGGATTGATTAGGAATAGAATTGATGAGCAATAGAAATACTTGGCGATACATCCGAAGAATTAAGGGAAATAGTGTCGCAAGGGATACATATATCGCAGATTGAAAGCCTAATGGTCGCGCTACTGAACGTTTTCTTCAGTACCAAAATTGGAGGCAAGGAAAACCTTGCGATCGCGCAATGGGACAGAAGTTCTAGAATAAAAGCTGAAATGCACGATCGAACATGAGCAACTTCCCACCAGAGAACACCCAACCGCCACAGCAAGAGAGCGCAACAGCACAGGCATTGCGACAGGCTCACTTCGAGGCTTTTTTTGCTGGTGCCAACGCCGGAATGGTGATTTTTGACCGCCAACTCCGCTACGTCCAAATAAACGAAGTTCTGGCAGAGATCGATGGCATTTGTGTGGCAGACTATATTGGTCGGTCGCTGCCTGAAATGCTGCCAGAATTGGCTCCGACTCTGGAACCGATGCTGCAAGGCATTCTGGATACGGGCCAGCCGATACTTGAGTGTGAAGTAGTGGGTGAAACGGCGAAAGAACCAGGCATCATCCGCTACTGGGAAACATCTTACTATCCTTTGCGGGATGAAAATGGCATCATTTTTGGTATTGGTGGGATTGTAATTGAAATTAGCGATCGCAAGCGGGCAGAACAAAAGCAGGCAAGACTGACGGCCATTTTGGAAGCAACTTCGGACTTAGTAGGAGTTGTGGATGTGACTGGGCATAGCGTCTATCTCAACAAAGCCGGACAGAAAATGCTGGGGATGTCCCCAGAGGAAGCACGATCGCCCTTTACTATAGATTCTGTATTAGCTCCCTCGGCAAAAGCAAAGTTCCACAACGAAATAATTCCCGCTGCTTTACAAGAGGGTAGCTGGGGTGGTGAAATTCTATTTTTGTCACGCGATGAGCAAGAAATTCCCGTCTCCCAGGTTTTAATCGTTCACAAAACAGAAGCGGGCGAAGTCGAGTTTATTTCCACTATTGTGCGGGATATTCGCGATCGCAAAAACGCAGAAGATGTCCTGAAACAAAGTGAAGAACGATTTCGTTCTTTGATCGAAGCTACCGCTCAAATTATTTGGATCGCTAATGCTGAGGGCGAATTGGCCAGCGAGCAACCTACTTTATGTGCATTTACAGGACAGACATTTGATGATTACAAGGGAGGGGGTGGGCTCAACGCTATCCATCCAGACGATCGCTCGTCTATTGCCACTGCCTGGTCAACTGCTGTTGCTAATCGATCGTTCTATGAAGTTGAATTTCGTATGCGTCGCTATGACGGGGAATATCGCTACATGAGTTGTCGTGGTGTCCCAATTCTGAACGCGGATGGTTCAATTCGGGAATGGATTGGGGCTAATACAGATATTACCGATCGCAAGCAAGCAGAAGAAGCTCTGCGCGAACAGCAAGCTGCGCTGCGCGATCGCAACCTCTTGCTGAGCTCTATTTTGGAAAGTACGCCAGACATAATAGTTGTTAAAGACCGGGAAGGCCGATATGTTGCCCTTAATTCCGAGGTGGCAAAATCCTTTTACGGTAGATCCATTGAGGAAATTATCGGTAAAGATGATTCGGAACTCCTTCCCCCGGAGGCCGCCGTTGCAATAATGGCAAAAGACCGCCAGATCATGAAAGCAGGCATTACTGAAACCTACGAAGAAGATGTTTCTAATGGTAAGTGCATCACTTCTTTTTTAACCACAAAAGCCCCTTGGCGGGACGCTCAGGGCAATATTATCGGCCTGATCGCCATAGCACGAAACATTAACGATCGCAAACAAATGGAAGCAGAGTTGCGCGATCGTAATGCACTGCTAAAGTCAATTTTGGAAAGTACACCAGACTTCATTGTCGTTAAAGATCGGGAAGGGCGTTATGTTGCCGTTAACTCCAATGTGGCAAACTTCATGGGCCAGCCCATTGAGGAAATCATCGGCAAAGATGATTTGGAATTCCTACCGCATGAGAGTGAGAGTGTCCGTGCAATTATGGCAAAAGATCGCCAAGTGATGGCAACAGGAATCGCTGAGACTTACGAGGAAGAGGTCTCTCAGGGTGAGACCACCGCGACCATTTTCACTACCAAGACTCCTTGGCGGGATGCTAAGGGCAATATCCTCGGCATTATCGCCATATCACGAGATATTAGCGATCGCAAACAAGCGGAAGATGCGATAAAACAAAGCGAAGAACGCTATCGTTCGCTAATCGCTGCTACATCCCAACTTGTCTGGACAGCGGATGCTGAAGGAAGATCCGTGGATCAACCGAGTTGGAGAGCTTACACCGGACAAACCGAAGCCCAGATGGCTGATGGTTTTGGCTGGTTAGATGCAATTCACCCGGACGATCGCGAACGAACGGCTCAGGTGTGGATGGAAGCAGTGCAAACGAAAACGCTGGTTGACATAGAATATCGAATCCGGGGAGCGGATGGAAACTATCGTTATTTTCAAGTTAGAGGGGTGCCTATTCTGAATGAAGATGGTAGCATCCGGGAGTGGATTGGCACTTGTAGCGATATCCACGATCGCAAACAAGCCGAAGATGCTATCAAACAAAGCGAAGAACGCTATCGATCGCTAACCCTTGCCATCTCCCAAATTGTCTGGACAACCGATCCTGAAGGAAGATGCCAGGATTCACCGAGTATGAGAGCTTACACCGGACAAACGGAAGCTGAGGGGGTTGGTTTTGGCTGGTTAGATACAATCCACCCGGACGATCGCGAACGAACAGTTCAGGTGTGGATGAAAGCAGTGCAAACGAGAAGCCTGTTTGAGATGGAATATCGAATGCGCGGAACGGATGGAAACTATCGTTATTTCCAAGCTAGAGGGGTGCCAATTCTAAATGAAGATGGCAGCATCCGGGAGTGGGTTGGCACTTGCATCGATATCCAGGATCGCAAACAAACAGAAATCGTACAGGCAAAAGCCAGGGAAGCCGCAGAAGCAGCTAGTCGGGCTAAAAGTGAATTCCTTGCTAACATGAGCCACGAATTGCGGACTCCGCTTAATGGCATCATGGGATACGCGCAGATTCTTCAGCGTTCCAAAGTCTTGAATGAAGAAGAGCGATCGCGCATTGATGTTATTTATCAGTGCGGTTCGCATTTACTGACCTTAATCAATGATATTCTCGATTTGTCTAAGATTGAAGCACAGAAAGTCGAACTAATGCCCACGGATTTTCATTTTCCGGCGTTCCTGCAAGGTGTCGCAGAAATGTGTCGCATCCGAGCTGAACTCAAGGGAATTCACTTTCATTTTCCATCCAGCCCCGAACTCCCGATCGGTATTCGTGCGGATGAAAAACGCTTGCGACAAGTGTTATTTAATCTTTTGAGCAACGCTATTAAATTTACGGATGAGGGCAGTGTTACTTTTATAGTCAGTTTTGCAACAGAAGGAAAAATTCGCTTTGAAATACGCGATACAGGTACCGGCATTGCACCCGATCAACTCCAAGCTATCTTTCAGCCATTCGAGCAGGTAGGAGATCGCAAACGGCAGACGGAAGGCACGGGATTAGGACTGGCAATTAGCCAAAGAATTGTAGAACTAATGGGCAGTACCATTCAGGTTCAAAGTGAGATGAATGTTGGCAGTATTTTCTGGTTTGATGTTAGTCTGCCTCAAGCCGATGAATGGGTGAAAACGTCTCAAATCGACCATCATGGGCAGATTATCGGCATCAAAGACCGCCAACCTAAGATTGTGGTTATTGATGACAAATGGGCTAACCGTTCGGTAATTAACAACTTGCTCAGTCCGATCGGCTTTGAGGTGTTTGAAGCCAACGATGGGCACGAAGGCTGGGAAAAAATTCTAGAGGTGCAGCCCGATTTAATCGTTACCGACTTAGTAATGCCCGAACTAGATGGCTTCGAGCTAATTAAGCGGGTTCGAGAATCGGAAAATTTCAAAGACATCATCATTATTGTCTCTTCTGCCAGCGTATTTGAAACAGATCAATACAGAAGTTTAGAGGCAGGAGGCAACGCCTTTATTCCCAAACCTGTTCAGGCAACGGAGCTCCTGCAAAAATTGCAACAGTATCTTCAGTTAGAATGGCTTTACGAAGCCAATGAAGCTCAACTGGCGATCGGCTCAGACACCAATGAGCTAATTGCACCGCCTGCTACAGAAATGGAAATCCTATACGAGCTGGCTATGAAAGGAAATTTCCTAGAAATAGTTAAGCAGGCGGTATTACTTGAAGAACTAGATCCCCAATACATTCCCTTTGCTAAAAGATTGCATCAAATGGCAAAGGACTTTCAAGACGAAGAGATTTTAACGTTTATTCAGTCCTACAAGTAAGGTTTATGACTTCAGAAATTCAAGCAAATGGTACGATTCTTATAGTTGATGACAATTCAGCTAACTTGGGTGTCTTATCTGATGCTTTAAGTCAGGAAGGATTTGAAGTTCGGGTTGCGAAATCTGGAAAGATGGCACTAGAGCGAGTCAAATATGCTCTACCGGATCTAATCTTGCTAGATGTCATGATGCCAGAGATTGATGGATTTGAAACCTGTCGTCGATTACAGGCTAATCCAGAAACTAAACAGATTCCCATTATATTTATGACTGCTCTCTCGGATACGGCTAATAAAGTTGAGGGGTTTAAGCTTGGGGCTGTAGATTATATTACCAAACCCTTCCAACAGGAGGAAGTATTAGCTCGCGTCAAGCTGCATTTAAAGCTTCATGTTTTAACTGAGAAGTTAGAAGAAAAAAATACATTATTGGAGCAAAAAGTTTTAGAGGTTAGCCAAGCCTATGAAGATTTAAAACAACTGCAACTTAAGTTAATTCAAAGCGAGAAAATGTCCGGCTTAGGGCAAATGGCGGCTGGAATTGCTCATGAAATAAACAACCCTATAAATTTTATCTCTGGCAATCTGGGTTATGCCCAAGAGTACGCTCATAACTTACTAAAAATAATACATCTCTATCAAGAAGATTATGTAAATCCCACCCCTCGGATTCAAGCAGCAATGGATGAAATAGAACTGGAATTTGTGGAGGAAGATTTTATCAAAGTTCTTAACTCAATCAACTTAGGAACGCAGCGCATCCAGGAGATTGTTAAGTCTATGCGAATCTTTTCTCGCCTAGATGAGGCAGAGGTGAAATCTGTAAATATTCATGAAGGAATTGATAGTACACTCACCATCCTGCATCATCGTTTAAAAGCAAAACCAGAGCATCCTGAGATTGAACTAATAAAAAAGTACGGTCAGCTTCCACCAGTAGAATGCCATGCCGGACAATTAAATCAAGTGTTCATGAATATTCTTTCCAATGCCATTGATGCTTTAGATGAAGCGAATCAGCAGCGTTCTTTTGCAGAAATCCAACAGCACCCGAACCGTATTCAAATTTCTACAAAAGTAATTGACGAGAATTGGGTTGCTATTTATATTAGTGACAATGGTCGGGGAGTTTGCGAAACTCTACAACAGAAGCTATTTGACCCATTTTTTACTACCAAACCTATCGGTAAAGGAACTGGGTTGGGATTATCTATAAGTTACCAAATTATCGTTGAAAAGCATGGGGGAAGATTATACTGCCAGCCTGGATTAGGAAAGGGAATAGAATTTGTCATTGAAATTCCTATTCGGCAGCAAGCTTGTAAAGCTGCTTAGGATCGCGAATTAAATAACTTACAATTTTAATTGTTATTGTGGGATGGGCGTCCCGCCCGTCCTTTTTGGA